>CBDUCD010000107.1:0-8516 GCA_965365535.1 uncultured Rhodothermales bacterium
AGGCTGCCCGTCTCGGCGCCGTCCACCTTTTCGCTGCCGCTGACGGGGTTGTTGTTTGAGACGGCGGCGTGCGTGCGGCCCCGCCCCACGGTAAACATCCACTCGCGCCACGTGAGCGTCTGCTCGTAGCGCTCGGGAAACCGCTTGCCCCGCGTCTGTGCAAAGTTGAGGATGCCCACGAGCAGCACGCCGCCGATGGTGTTGCCCGTCACGACGGCGAGGAAAAAGCGGCCTGCCTCGAAAAAGCCGGCGTCGCCCCGGAAGACGAGGTAGAACATCTCGCACGCGCCGATGATGCAGTGGAACAGGTCGGCGGCGGGCACGAGAAACATGATGACGAACACGATGAGAAAGCGCGTCACGGTGTCGCGGGCGGCGTGGTTGAGCCACACCATCGAGGCCACGAGCCAGCCCGCCACCATGCCTTTCCAGAACAGCGCCGCCGTGGGCACTTCGAGGCCGTGATGCGCAATGCGCAGCGCCGTCCGGGCCGTGTCGGCGTCGAAAACGCCGCTTTTGGCCAGCAGCAAGCCCACGGCAGCCGCGCCGATGAGGTTGGCCCCCAGCACGATGCCCCACACGCGCAAAAGTTGCGGCACGCTGGCAATGCGCGTCAGCACGAGCGTGACGGGCGTGAGCGTGTTCTCGGTAAAAAGCTGGTAGCGCCCCAGCACGATCAGCAGAAAGCCGACGGGGTAGAGGATGCCGCCCACCAGCCCCGACGCGTCGCCCGGCACGGCGGCCGTGATGGCGCTGCGGGCCACGAACGAAAGCCCGATGGACAGCCCGGCGGCGATGCCCGACAGGAACAGCAGCCGGTTCGAGCGCACGAACTCCTCGTCGGCGGTGGCGACGACGCGCTGGAAGATTTCGTCGGTCGAGAAGATGTCGCGGACGGCATGGCCGGCGGCGGGGGCGCCGCTCTCGGCGCGGTCGAAGGTGGGGCGGAGGTGCTCGGAGTGCAGCATGGGGTCGGGAAAGAGGGCGCCTCAACGCGACCCCGCCGGGGGCTGATCCGCCGCCCGCAGGCCCGGCAAGGGTGTTACACGGGCGCCCTCCGCGCGGCCCGCGACAATCGGGGCGGGCGTTGTAGATTGCCCCGTCCTTCCCTTTCCATCCCCCTTTCCCGTGAACGGCACCGAACGCGCCCACCTGTGGCACTCCATCCGGCGGGTGTTCGAGCTGGAGTCGCAGGTGCGCGTCACCGCGCCGTCGCGCAACGGACTCGTGGCCACGCTGTGCGTGCTGGGCTCGGCGCTGATCTGGTTTCTGCTCACGATGAGCGACACCCACACCGCCGAGCTCCGCGTCCACACCGAGATCGAGAGCCTGCCGCCCGGCCAGGCCCTCGTGGTGCCGCCCCCGCGCGAGGTGCGCGTCGAGGTCGAGGGCGAGGGCTTCGAGCTGCTCCCGCTTTTCTTCGAGCCCCTGTCCATCTTCGTGCCCGCCAGCGACGGCCGGGTGGACCTGGCGGACGTGCTGCCGCGCCTGCCCGGCGGCGTCACGCAGCGCAACGTCACGCCGCGCTACCTCTACCTCGAAACCGACCGGCTGGTCGAGAAAAAGCTGCCCGTGGCCATCCGCGCCCACTTTGAGATGCCGGCCACGTACGGCCTGACGAGCCCGCTGCGCAGCTTTCCCGACTCCGTCACCGTCTCGGGCGCGGCGCGCGTCGTGGAGGCGCTGCGCGTGTGGCCCACCGAGGCGACGCGCTTCCGCGACGTGCGCGACACGCTGCGCGTCGAGCTGCCGCTGTCGGACACGCTGCGCGGCCTCGTCGCCGTCACGCCCGGGGTCGTTTCCGTCGAGGCGCCCATCGCCGAGTTCACGGGCGCCGAGCGCGACGTGGACGTGCGCGTGCGCGGCGTGCCCTCGAACGCCCGCCTCGTCACGCCCGACCCGCGGACGCTGCGCGTGCGCTTCCGCGTCGTGCTGGGGCAGTACCGCGAGGCCCTCAACGCCGCCGACTTCTACGCGACGATCTCGTACGACGAGATCCGGCAGAACAACACGGGGCGCGTGCAGCCCACGCTGAACCTGCCCGAGGGCCTCGTCATCCGCGACGTGGAGGTGTACCCGCCGCTGGTGGGCTACTACACGGTCCTTTCCGAGCGCTGAGGGCGCCGCCGTTTTTCCCGTCTCCGGCGCCCGGCGCCCCTCTCGCCCCGTGCTTTTCCTCGCGCTTGCCGTCGGTTGCAGCCTCGCCATCGGGGTGGTTTTCAAGGTGGCGGCGCGCCGGGGCCTCGACCGGATGGCCCTCGTCACCGTCAACTACGCCGTGGCCGGCGGCGCGGCGCTGCTGGCCGGCGGCGCGCACGGCGTGGCGATGCTGCCGGCGGGCCTGTGGGGGCTGGGCGTGCTGACGGGGGCGCTGTTTATCGGCGGGTTCTGGCTGCTCGCCTACGCGACGGAGCACGCCGGCATGTCGCGCGCGCTGGGCGTGATGCGGCTGTCCGTGGTGGTGCCCGTGCTGGCGTCGTGGCTGGTGTGGCACGAGCGGCCCGCGCCGCCTGTGCTGGCCGGGCTGGCCCTCGCGCTCGCGGCGTTTGCGCTGCTGGCGAGGCAGGGCGACGGGGGCGATGCCGGGCGGGGCCACCCCTTTGCGCTGGCCGCGCTGTTTGCCGCCGGCGGCGCCGTGGACGTACTGCTCAAAACGTTCGATGTCGTTTTTGGTGGACACTACCCCATCGCCCTGTTCCTGCTGCTCGTCTTTGCAACGGCGGGCGTGCTGGGCGCGCTGCGCGTGGCGCTGCGGCGGCGCGCGGGCGTGGAGGTGCGCTGGCGGCAGGTGGCGGGCTGGGGGCTGGCGCTGGGCGCGGCCAACTACGGCTCGACGGCGTTTTTCCTCGAAGCCGTGGCGCGCCTGCCCGGTCCCGTCGTGTTTCCGCTCAACAACGTCGCCATCGTGCTGGGCGGCGCCGTGCTGGGCGCGGTGGTGTGGCGCGAACCGCTCGGCGGGCGGGCGCGCCTGGCCCTCGCAGGCGCCGCCGTCGCCCTCGCGCTGATCGGCACAGGCGGGTAGCAGGAGTGGGAATATGAGAGGCGGCAGGGTCTTTGTGACGCTGTCGCTACGCGTCCACCTTTAAGGCAGCGCCACGGCTGCCGATACACTGCTTATCTTAACCCCGTTTGCCCCCATGGACTTTCGCAATCACACGTTGCCCCAGAACACTATGAGTCCGACCGCTGAGCACCCGGCCCCGGGCCTCGCCATTATCCGGGTCGGGAAGGCGCTCGACTTCCGCAACGCCTCCGACTTCAAGACCCTCTGCCAGGATCACCTGCAGCAGGGCACCCACAACTTCATCCTCGACTTTTCCGACACCGGCATTCTCGACTCGACGGGGCTGGGCTCCATCTTCTCGGTTTACCGGCAGGTGTCGCCGCTGGGCGGGCAGGTGGTTTTCGCCGCCGTGTCGCGCCCGGTGCAGGTGGTGGTGCAGCTAACGCGCACCTACAAAGTTTTCAAGCAGTTCCCCACCGTTGACGCGGCGCAGGAAGCCTTCACCGCGTGAGTTCATGTGCTTAGCCCCTTTATCAATGGTGGCCTTGACCTACCAGTTTGGGGCGCTCGACTCGGTGGTGGAGGAAGCGCATCGGTGCTTCGAGCCGCTGCTGGCAGAGCCGACGCGCCCCGAGCACGCCTCGACGCTGCTCTACCTGCAACTGGCGGCGCACGAGTGGCTGGCCAACCTCGTCCAGCACGCGCGTTTTGGCCCGGACCCCGCCATCCACCTCACGATTGAACAACTCGAGAGCGGCCACATGGCCTGCACCGTCGAGGACAACTCGGAGGGCTTCGACCTCGACGACGCGCTGCGACGCCGCCGCGCGGCCCTGCGGGCGCTGCCCGAGCGCGGCATGGGGCTGCTCATCCTGTTCGCGTGCGCCTCGGAAATCCACTACCAGCGGCAGGCGGACTTCAACCAGCTGCGCTTCGTCGTCTCCGACGATCAGGACAAATGTCTGAATATTCCATTCTGATCGTCGAGGACGAGCAGACGCTCCGGCGCCTGCTCGAATACCGGCTCGGCAAAATCTACCGCGTCCGCACCGCCGCCAACGGCCGCGAGGCCCTCGACCGCGTGGCCGAGGAGATTCCGCACCTCATCGTGTCGGACATCATGATGCCGCAGATGGACGGCTTTGCCCTCCAGGCCGCCCTCCAGGAGCAGCCCCACACCCGCATCGTGCCGTTCATCTTCCTGACGGCCAAGGCCGACGAGGAAAGCAAGCTGCGCGGCCTGCGCACGGGCGTGGACGACTACATCACCAAGCCGTTCGACATCGAGCAGCTGCTCGTGCGCATCGAACGCCTGCTCGAACGCACGCGCGTGTTCCAGACCCAGCTCGACGCGAGCCTGGGCAAGGATTTCTCGCAGAAGCTCATGCCCCGCAGCATGCCCCGCGTGCCCGGCTACGGCATCCACTTCTACAACCTGCCGCGCGAGCAGGGCGGCGGCGACTTTTTCGACTGGGCCGAGGTCGAGCCGGGGCAGTTTCTCTTCACCATCGGCGACGTGATGGGCAAGGGCCTCAAGGCCAAGTTCTACGCCTTCAACTTCCTGGCGTACGTGCGCGCTACCATCCACGCCATGATGCGCGTGGTGGCCTCGCCCGCCGCCCTCATGGCGCACCTCAACACGATGCTCATGGAGGACGAGGTGATGGAGGAGACCTTTGCCTCGCTCCTCATTTTCCGGTGGGACGCGCGCCGCCACCAGATCACGTACTGCAACGCGGGCCACTGCCGCCCCATCACCACGCGCGGGCGCCACGCCGAAGTCGTGGCCGAGAGCGACCTGGTGCTGGGCCTGCAACTGGAAACCGAGTTCGTGGACCACACGCTTGCCCTCGACCCCGGCCAGTCTTTTT
This sequence comes from uncultured Rhodothermales bacterium, assembly GCA_965365535.1. Taxonomy (GTDB): domain Bacteria; phylum Bacteroidota; class Rhodothermia; order Rhodothermales; family BA12; genus CBDUCD01. The sequence goes on from CBDUCD010000107.1 coordinate 4,876, forward strand.
TCGTGTACACCGACGGCCTGCTCGAACAGCACCTGCTCTCGGGCGAGATGGTGGGCGAGCAGGGCCTGATGCAGGCGGCGCGCCAGGTGGAAGGCGAGGCCGATCCGCTCGTGGCCCTTACCCACACCCTGTTGCAGCAGAGCCTGCGCCCCGAGTTCGGGGACGACCTGCTCGCGTTCTGGCTCAAACGCGACGCCTGATTTTTTCGCGGCGCACGGGCCTTTTCAGCCCAGCCGCCGCGCCGCCTCGCGGGCCAGCGCCCGCCGGTCGGGTTTGAGGCCCGCCAGGTCGGGCAGGGCGAAAAAGGCGACGGGGATTTTGAAGCGCGGCAGCATGTCGGCGAGGGCGGCGCGCAGCGCGTCCACGCCGGCGAGGGCGCCGGGCGCGACAAAGGCGACGGGGCGCTGCCCGAAAATGCGGTCGGGCACGGGCACGACGACGCTCTGCGCGACGCCGCAGGCCGCGAGCGCCCGCTCGACCTCTTCGGGCTGCACGTTTTCGCCGCCCGAGATAAATAGCAGGTCGCGCCGCCCCGCGACGTGCAGCAGGCCGTCGGCGTCGAGGTGGCCCAGGTCGCCCGTCGCGTACCAGCCCCCGTCGCTGAAGGGCAGGGTCAGCCCGCCGGCGTCGCGGTAGCCCGCAAAGCGCGTCGCGCCCCGGACCTCGATCTCGCCCCCGTCGCCGATGCGCAGCTCGCGGTACGGCAGCACCCGCCCCGACGACCGCAGCACGTCGCGCCCCGCGCCCGGCGGCGTCGTGGCCACCTGCGAGGCCATCTCCGTCAGCCCGTAGCTGGTGTGGACGGGCAGGCCGGCGGCGAGGGCGGCGTCCACGAGGGCGGGGGGGAGGGCGCTGCCGCCCAGCAGCAGGGCCTTCAGCGTCGGTGGGTGCGGCACGCGGCCCCCTTCCATCAGCCGGTGGAGTTGCGCGGCGACGAGGGAGGCGTGCGTGACGCCGGGCGCCAACACCCCGTCGGCGGGGCCGAAGGCGAGGCCAGCGCGGGCTTCGAGGGCGCGGAACAGGATGCCCAGCCCGCCCACGTGGTAGAGCGGCAGCGTCAGCAGCCAATAGTCGGCGGTGCCGAGGGGGATGTTCTCGTTGGCGCCGCGCGCGTTCCAGACGTGGTTGCCGAGGGTGTGGAGCGCGGCTTTTGGCGTGCCCGTCGAGCCCGACGTGAACACGAGCGTGGCGGGCCGCGCCAGGTCGAGCGCGTGCCACGGCGGCAGCGCGAGGGGCGCCGCGCGCAGCAGCGCCGCCGGGTCGAGGCGGGGCACCTCCACGTCCACCTTTTCGGCGGTGACGAGCAGGTGGGCGCCGACGGTGGCGAGCAGGCCGGGCACCACCGCCGGGGGCAGCCGCGTCGAGAGGGGCGCGGCAACGGCGCCCAGGTGCCACAGGGCGGCCAGGAGGGCGGCGGCGTCGGGGCCGGGGTCCACGCGCAGCGCCACCACGCGGCCCGCCCGCACGCCCGCCGCCTGCAAGCCGCCGGCAGCACGCGCGGCCAGGCGCAGCCAGTCGGCATGGCTGAAAAACGTCATGGCAGCACCGCGTCGGAAAAGGGGGAAAGGGCGTCGGCGGTGGGGCCGTCGAGGGCGAGGCGGTGGGGCAGCACGTCGCGCGCGATCCACGCGTACGGGTCCAGCCCGGCGGGCACGTCTCCGCCCAGCGCTGCCGCGAGGGCGACGTTGAGGCGCATCCCCACGCCCGTCTCGAAAGCCGCGCTGACGACGGGCGTCAGGCCCCGCGCCCGCGCCGCCGCGGCCCACCGCCACGCCGTCCAGACGCCGCCGAGCAGCATGGGCTTGAGAACGGCGGCGCGGGCGTACGGGTGGGCGTCGAGCACGCCGGGCAGGGCGCCGACGAGGGTTTCGTCGAGGGCGACGGGCATCCACTCGGCCACCGCCGCCAGGTCGGCAAGGTCGGCGACGGGTTCTTCGACGTATTCGAGGGCCACGCCCCCGATGGCGCGGGCAAAGGCGAGGGCATCGGCCCGCGACCACGCCCGGTTGGCGTCCAGTCGGAGCTGCACGTCTGGCCCGAGGGCGTCGCGCACGGCCCGCACGAGACGCGCGTCGTCCGCGACAGGCGCGCCGCCCACTTTGAGTTTCACGGCGCGGTAGCCCGCGGCGGCCAGGGCGCGGGCGCGGTCGAGGGTGGCGGCTGCACTGGCCCGGGGCAGCAGGCCGTTGATCTGCACCGTGGGCGCGGCGCCGGGACTGAGCAGGCAGGCCACCGGGACGCCACGGCGGCGGGCCACGAGGCCGAGCAGCGCGCCTTCGGCCCCGGCGCGGGCAGCGGGCGGCAGCGCCCCCGCGTCGAGGTCGAGCCGTCCGCGCGTCTCGAAACCGTCGAGGGCGTCGTCGAGCAGGCGGGCGTCCAGCCCTTCGAGGGCGTGTCGGGCCTCATCGAAGGTGTCGGGGCTGAAGCCGGGCAGCGGCGCGGCCTCGCCCCATCCCACCACGCCGCCCTTTTCCACGCGCAGCAGCACGCCCTGCCGCTCGTGGTACTCGCGGCCCCCCAGCCGGAGGGGCGCCACGAGGGGAACGGCAAAAGGGTGGAGTGAAAAAGTCAGGGGCCTATCCATCTTTCGAGCGCAAAGGCGAGGGCGAACAGCAGTCCGTAGCCCATCAGCAGGGCCGACGTTTCGCCCAGCGCGGGTAGCAGGGCGCGGCCCTGGCCCTCGCGCACGCGGCGCAGGGCGCGGCGCGCGTGCGGAAACAGCCCCGCCGGAATGATGGCGAGCATGGCCGTGGCGCCAAAGCCGAACACCTGCACGAGGGGCGTCAGCAGGGCGCCGACAGTGCTGGCGGCGTAGAGGCCGCGCCCCCAACGCGGCCCCCAGCGCACGATCAGGGTTTTCTTGCCTGCCGCCCGGTCCTCGTCCACGTCGCGCAGGTTGTTGACGACGAGCAGGGCCATCGAAAGCAGGCCCGGCCCCAGCCCCGCCACGACGGCCTCGGGCGTCAGCGCCAGCGTCTGCACGTAGTACGTGCCGCCCACGGCAACCGGTCCGAAAAAGACGAGCACGACGACATCCGCCAGGCCCGTGTAGGCCAGGGCGTAGCGCCCGCCCGTGTACAGCGCCCCCAGCGCGATGGCGGCCACGCCGATGGCCAGCACCGGCCACCCGCCGCGCCAGACGAGGTACAATCCTACCGCGAACGCGAGCGCGAAAACGCCAACGGTGGCGCGCTTCATGGCGCGGGGCGATACCAGCCCGGCCTGCGTCACGCGCAGCGGCCCCTTCCGGTCCGAGGTGTCGGCGCCCCTGAGAAAGTCCACGTAGTCGTTCGAGAAGTTGGTGCCGACCTGGATCAGGAGGGCGCTCACGAACGCGGCGAGGGCGGCGGGCAGGTGGAAACCGCCGTCGCGCCACGCCAGCGCCGTGCCGACGACCAGCGGCGCCAGGGCCGCGAACAGCGTCCGGGGCCGGCTGGCGACGAGCCAGACGTGGAGGCGGGAGGGCGCGGCGCGTGGCGGCATGGTGGAAGGGTGGGTCACGTCAGGAGGTGAGAGGGTGGGTGGGTCGCGTCAGGTGGCAGGGTAGCAGTCCGCGAGCAGACACGTCCTTCAACGCGCTGCAATGCACGGTAGGGACGTGCCGCGGCACGTCCCTACGGCGCCCCGGCAGTTCCTCGCCC
>CBDUCD010000108.1:0-8445 GCA_965365535.1 uncultured Rhodothermales bacterium
CTCGGGGCCGTAGGCGTGGAGTACGTATCCTTCCTGCGGATCGGCCATCAAAAGAGGATCGCGGCGTAACGGGTGCTAAACTATGCCGCTACGCTGCGCCCCGCCGGGATGTTCTGTGAGAAAGTGGTGGGGCTGTGGAGCGCAGGGTCCCGGGTGTTGAATGAAAAGGCATTTCTCACTCGTCACTCGGCACCTCGCTCATCCGGCGCGTTCGAGGCGCTTCTGGAGCGTCGTCATGAGCGCGTCGAAGCCGCGCCGGCGGACGACCTGCTGGAACTGCCGGGCGTAGCTGCCCGCCGTGCTCACGTCGTCGAGGACGATGTCGGTGATGCGCCACTGGCCGTTTTTGAGCTGCATCTCGTAGTCCACGCGGGCGCTTTTGCCGCTGTAGGCCGTCGTCGTGCGGGCCGTGGCCTTGCTGCCGTTCACGCTGATGGTGCCGTACGTGACCTGGGCGCGGTAGATGCCCAGGTCGGCCAGCGACTGGTTGCGCACCACGTCGGCAAAGGTGGTCACGAACTCCGTCCGCTGGGCGGGGGTGAGGGTGGCCCACGTGCTGCCGAGGGCTTCCTGGCTCATCGCCTCGAAGTCTATGACGCCGTTGATGAGGGCTTTGAGCTGATCCTTCTGGGCGTCGCTGAACGACGACTTGTTGCCCAGCACGGCTTTCACGTCGCGGTCGCGGCTTTCGAGCAGGCTTTTGATCTGGGCGCCGGGGTTCTGCGCGGCGGCGGGCAGCACGGCCCCGAGGGCCAGCACGAAAAGGGCAAAAAAGCGTGACAGAGGGGAAATACGCATGGTGTACAGAATAGTGGTCGGAATGGGGGGCAGGCAGAGGGCGAGAGCGGCCCGCAGCGCCGAGGGGGCGAAAAGCAGGCCGGCGCCCTCTTTTCATTCAAAGGCTATGCCGCGCGCCGCCGGGTTGGCGAGCACGCCCGTGGCCGCGAGCAGCCGCAGCACGGCCACGTTGTAGCGCTGGATGGCCTCGTAGTACGACGCCTCGGCGGTGAGTTTGGCCTGGACGGCGCGCACCAGGTTTTCCGTGTCGCCCAGGTCGAGGTCGAAGTTGAGCTGCTCGTCGAGCAGCCACTGCCGCGTGATTTTGAACGTGTTGTCGAGCGCCTGCAAGGCGGCCTCGGCCACGCGCAGGTTGCGGTACGCCTCCTCGACCTCGAACAGGACGAGCTGCTGGGCGCCTTCAAGCTGGTAGCGCACCGTTGCGGCCTGCGCCTGCGCCTGCTCGACGCGGGCGCGCGTGATGCCGAAGTTGAGCTTTTGCCGCAGCCCCAGCCCGGGCTGCACGCTCCGGCTCAGAAAAGGCTCGCTGATAAACGGGTTGGGCTGCCGGTAGCGCCCCGCCGCGTAGCTGTACGTAGCACTCACGCCCAGGGCGAGCTTGGGGTAGTAGTCCGACCGCGCCACCTCGACAAGGGCCTGCCGCGCCGCCAGCCCCGCCCGCGCCTGCGCCAGCTCGGGCCGGTTTTGCATCGCCTGCTCGAAATACACGTCGAGGGAGTCGCGCGTGAAAGGCAGGGGCACGAGCGCGCTGTCGCCCGCCGCGAAAACGGCGTCGTCGGGCAGGAACAGCTGGCGGCGCAGCGCCATCTGCGCCGTCGCCTGCCGCTCGCGCACCTCGACGACGCGGCGCAGGTACTCCTGCTCGGTAATCTGCACCTGGTAGAGGTCGGCGTAGTCCACGCCTTCTTTGCCCTCGTCGAGCAGGCGCTGGATTTCGACTTTGGCGCGGTCCACGACGCTGCCCGTCTCGACGGCGAGCTGCTGGAGGCGGTTGGCCAGCAGCAGCCCGTAGTACGACTCGCCCAGCCGCAGCGCTGCCGTGCGGCGCGCGTTCTCGACGGCGGCTTCCTCGACGTGGGCGCCGGCGCGGGCCGCCCGGATAGAGCCGCCCAGCTCGCCCCACGTCCACAGGGGCTGCACGAGCGTGACCTCGATGCGGTTGAAAGGCCGCAGCGACGACAGCGCCCAGTCGTTGCGCACGTCGGGGTTGAGGTAGAGCGAACTGTTGGGCTGCGTGTTGCCCTCGGGGATGTCGAGGCCGGGGGCGGCGCTGTGGGCCGTCTGCGCGCGGAAGTCGGTGAGAAAGCGGCTGGCGCGGGCCTCGCCCAGCCGGGCGCGGGCAAAGTCGGCCTGGGACTGGGCGGCGGCCACCTCGGGGCTGAGGCGCAGCGCCTCGCGCAATGCCCCTTCCAGGTGCAGCCGCACCGTATCGGCGCGCTGCGCCTGGCCCGCAGGAACGGCAAGCAGCGCGGCCAGCACCAGTGCGAAAAGACGGACGGTTTTCATGGGGGACGGTTGGCGGTTGGCGGTTTGCGACTGGTTACTGGTCACTTGTCACTGGCTATCGATTGCAGGAGTTGCGCCGCCGCTTTTACCCGACGATCCCTCCCTCAGGGAGCCTTCCCGCATGGTGGGACGGGGGCTCAAAGGCGGTGGTTGATCCAACTGCCTGACTCCAATGACAAATGACGAATGACCAATCTCCAACTCTAAATCCTGCACGTTCGTATGTCGGTCACGATGATGCCCCGCGCGCCCAGCGCGGCCAGCCGGTCTATGAGGGCGTGCATCTCGCCCCGCCGCGCCATCGACTTGACGGCCATCCAGCCCGTGCGGCTCAGCGGCGAGATGGTGGGCGCCTCGATGCCGGGCGTGACGGCGCACGCGGCGTCGAGGTGGATTTCCTCCACGTCGTACTCGACCATCACGTACGTGCGGGCCAGGATGATGCCGCGCACGCGCTCGACAAACGTCTTCACGTCGGGCCGTTCGAGCAGGGCGGGGCTGCGGCCCACGAGCACGGCCTCGGACTCGAGCACGGGCGCGCCCACGGTTTTGAGGCCGTTCTGGTCGAGCGTGCGGCCCGTCTGCACCACGTCCGCCACGGCGTCGGCCACGCCCAGCTGGATGGAGATTTCGACGGCGCCGTCGAGTTCGACGACCGATACCTCGACGCCGCGCGCCGCCATGTCTTCCCGGACGATGTGGGGGTACGACGTGGCGATGCGGTAGCCGCCGAAATCGTCGGGCGTCGCGCCTTCGGCTTTGGGCACGGCGTAGTAAAATGACGAGCGCCCGAAGCCGAGGGGCAGCAGCTCGGCCAGGTCGGCGCGGCTGTCGCGGGCCAGGTCGCGCCCCGTGATGCCGATTTCGAGCGTGCCGTCGCTGACGTACACGGCGATGTCGCGGGGGCGGAGAAAGAAAAACTCGACCTCGTTGGCGGGGTCGCGCGCAATCAGGTCGCCGTCGCCGCGCCGCACCTTGTAGCCCGCCTCGCGGACGAGTGTGACGGCTTCTTCGGCCAGGGCGCCCTTGTTGGGCAGCGCGATGCGGAGCATGAGTTGGAGTGGGTTGGGTTGAGTTGGTTGATGGTTCGCTCGCCTGCGGCGCGGGGTTGGGGGAGAAAAGACCGGGCCGTACCCGACCCACTACCTACTACAAGGGCGCGCAGCGCCCGTCCACGAGCGAGCAACGCGAGCGTCCACCTACTCCTTACAACTGCGCGTACACGTCGTCGAGCGTGAGATCGCAGGCGAGCATCATCGTCTGGATGTGGTAGAGGAGCTGGGAGATTTCCTCTGCCGTGCGGTCGGGGCCTTCGTGGACGGCGGCCATCCACACCTCGGCGGCCTCCTCGACGAGTTTTTTGCCGATGCCGTGCGGCCCGCGCCCGACGGCGGCCACGGTGCCCGACAGCGGATCGCCCTGCGCGACTTTGGCGGAGAGTTCGGCAAACAGGGCGTCAAAGGTTTTCATCGCGGGCAGGGGTGGAAAGCCGCCTGAAACCGGTAGGCGCGGCATCGTGTCCGCCCGGCTCCGCGAAGGTGGGGCGAAAAATCGCGCGTTACCGCCCGGGCCGGCGGGCCAGCAGGGCAATGGAAACCGGCGGCGCCAGCAGCGTCGAAGCCAGCAGTCCGCCCACGACGGTGACGGCCAGCCCCGTCCAGAAGTCGCCCCCATCGGGAAAAGCGAGGAGGGGCAGCATGGCGACGACGGAGGTGAGCGTCGTCGTCCACATGGGGCGCAGCCGGTCTCGAACGGCGAGGCGCGCGGCGGTGGCAGGGTGGCGGGCCCGAAGCGCGCGGTACCGATCCACGAGCAGGATGCTGTCGTTGACGGCAATGCCGACGAGCAGCACCAGCCCGATAAAGGCGCCCTCGCCGAAAGGCGCCTCCGTCAGAAGGAAGCCGAGGGACACGCCGAGGGCTGCCACGGGTACGCTCAGCAGCACCACGAGGGGAAGCGTCCACGACCCGAAAACGGCGGCGGTGACGAGATAGACGAGCAGCAGCGTGCCCGCGAGCACCCACAGGAGCGATCCCCACACCTGAGCCGTGAAAAAGGCCGGCTGTGCCATCTCGATGCGATATCCCGGAGGCAACGGCATCGCGTCCAGTTCCCGCTGGACGAGTTCGGTGCCCAGGCGCGCCGGGCCCCGGTAGTCGATGGTGAGCAGGCGGCGGTACTGCTGGGCGGCGCGCTCGATGGCGCCGGGCACGTTTTCCGTCGTCACGTCGGCGAAGCCTTGCAGGCGCGCGGCGTGCCCATCGCCCATGGGGAGCACCTGCCCGGCGAGGCGGGACACGTCGGTTTCGTCGGCCCCGGCGGCGACGATGCGGACGGGCATCTCGGCTTCGCCTTCGAGGTCGGCGCGAAACGCGGGAAACCGGGTTTCGAGGAGGGGGCGCAGGCCATCGGCCAGGGCAGCGGCGGTGACGCCGGTGCGGAGGCGTGCGCCGGCATCCCAGCGGAAGCGCAGCACCTGCCGGGCCTCGGCAAAGCCGGCACCCGGACGCCCCGTGTTCAGGTCCACGGCGGCGACGCGGCGGTTGCGCTGGAGTTTCGCGGCAAAGCGCCCGCAGAGGGCTTCCAGCTTTTCGTAGCTCGGCCCGTAGGCTTCGGCGGCGATGCCGGAGATGCCCGTGCCGCTGCGGCTGTAGTACCCTTCGGGCAGCAGCCCGCCCACCGACACGTCGAGGCCGGCCAGCAGCACGGCCTGCCCGATCAGGGTTTCGCGCACGGCATAAGGCGCTGCGCTGCCCATCGCCCCAACGGTGAATCGGACGCGCAGCGATGCGTAGTCCTCCGTGATACGCGCCACGGTGCCCGCCACTGCGGGGGACGCGAGAGCCTTCCGCTCGAACCGGCCCACGAGCGAGTCGGCCCGTGCGATGGGGGTACCGGGGGGGAAGTCCAGCCGCACAAAGACTTCAGGGCGCGCCTCGAAATTCCATTGCGGGCCGAAATGGGCCTGCTGCGCAAACAGCCGCGTGACGCCGCCGAGGGCGGGGTCGAGCACGCCGCGCACCTGCCGCACCTTTTCCGCGCCAATCGTCCGGTTGTAGAGGTGGGCCAGCCGGGCCACGGGTGGCGCCCATCCCGCCGCCGGGGCCTCCAGCGTCGGCGGCAGCGCCCAGAGGGGAATTCCGATCAGCAGCGCGAGCACCCAGAGCGTGGCGCGGGAAAAGCGGTCGGCGTAGTAGAAAGGCACGTCAGCCAGTTGCCGCCGCCGGGGTGCCGGACGCGCGGGCTCCGGCAGCGGCAGAAAGCGCCCCAGCGTGGGCACGAGCACGGCGGCAGCCACGAGTGAGACGCCCAGCGTGACGCTGACGAGCACGCCGAAAGGCAGAAAAAGCACCCGCAGATCCCCGCTGAGATAGATGAGGGGGACGAGGACGGCCATCGTGGTGAGGGTGCCGCCGGCGAGGGGCAGCCAGACCGACCGTAGGGCGGCAGCAGCGGCGTCGCTTTCCCATTCCAGATCGGTCCGCTCAGGCACGCAGTACCGCGCCCGCTGCAAGCCCAGTTGCTCCACCATCACCACGGCATTGTCCACGAGCAGCCCGAAAACGAGGGCCAGCCCGGCGAGGGTGAGCAGGTTGAGGGTGAGGCCGAGGATGCGCATCAGCAGAAAAGCGCAGCCCAGTGCCACGAGGGCGCTGAACAGGACCACGAGGCACGCCCGCACGCTTTTGAGCATAAACAGCAGCACGAGCAGCACGAGGGCCAGCCCCAACCCACCGCGCCAGGCGAGGCTGCGCAGTTGCGCCCGCACGGCCTCCGTCCGGTCGTCTGCCACGCGCAGCCGGACGCCGGCGGGCAGCGCATCGTCCAGGTCGGCAAGGCGCGCCCGGACGGCACCAGCCACCCGCAGCATGTGGCTCCCCGGCGCCCGGTCGAGGGTGAGGGTGACGGCGTTCTGCCCGTCGATGCGGGTGATGGCGCGCACGGGGGCAGGCCCCAGCCGCACGTCGGCCACGTCTTGCAGCCGCACCGGTGCGGACGGGGCGCCCGGCCTTTCGAGGGGAATCCGCCGCAGCGATTCGACGCTGTTTTCGGAAGGTTTGAACAGCAGCGTTGCCTGCCCCCGGGCCTGCAAGCGCCCATATGCCTCGTCGCCGACGGCTTCGCGGAGCGCCTGCCGCACCGCTTCCGGGCCATAGCCATAGGCAGCGAGGCGATCCGGGCGCAGCGTGACGAGCAGTTCCCGCCGGGTGCCGCCCGCCACTATTACGCTTGCGATGCCAGGCACGCTGCGGAGCCGGGGCGCCAGGTCTGCCTCGGCAAGCGCCCGCAGGCGGTCGGGCGCATCGGGGCCGACGAGTTGAAGCGTGAGAAAGCCCTGCGCGTCGCGCAGCGCCTCGGGCACCTCTTTCGTCAGGCGCGGCACCACGCGCGCGGGCAGCGTGGTGCGCAGCAGCGCCAGTTGCTCGCCCACCCCTGCCACGTATGCGGCCAGCGAGACCTCATCCGAAACGCCGACGATAACGGTGGCGACTCCTTCTTGCGAAAGGCTCTCGACGCGCGCCGTGCCCGGCACCCCTTGCAAGGCGCGCTCGATAGGGGCGGCGACGTAGCGCTCCACGGCACGCGGCGACGCCCCCGGCCAGGCAGCGCTGATGCGGACTTCGGGCAGTTCCAGCCGGGGCACCCACTCGATGGGCACCTCGAAAAGCGCCCACGCTCCAGCCACCAGCAAGGCCACCGCCCACGCCCCCACGGCGACCGGTCGGCGGATGCACTGTGCGAGCCAGGGAAAAGGGGGCGTTGTCTCCAAGGTGCCCGAGAAGGTTGTCCCGAGAGAGTGTTGCCCCATCAGAATACGACTCTGACCCCGCCTGCCGGGGGGCAAGCCCTGTTCAGAGTGGCATCTATCCTCTTCGCCGCACGACCTCGTACTGCATCGTTATCACGCGGAGCACGGGCAGGCCGCGGCTGAAGTCAGCCGTGTAGAAGCGCTCGCCATCCGTGGCGAGGATGTAGAAGGCCACCATGTCCTGCTCATCGAAGGCTTCGATGTCTCTGAGGGGCCCGTAGCCCAGGTACCGTCCCGTTTCGTCGAACATCTCCACGCCGAATACCTGCTTTTTTTCCTGCCCCATCAGCGTCAGGTGCATCAGGTAGCCGTTCTGGAGCGGGAATAGCCCGAAGCTTCTGCTGTTCTGCACCACCGCAAACTTGCCGGAGCGCCCGTAGATTTGCAACGTGGCCTGCTGCAAACGATCCGTGTCTTCGGGGTCGAGAAGGCGGTAAGGGGGGTATCCGGGCGCATGGCCGTTGAGCTGCTGCTCTTTCCATCCTGCGGCAACGTCGTAACGCAAGAGTTTTCCCGCGTAGAACCGGGGGGCCATGTAAAGTTGCCCGCCCGGCCCGAGGGCGAACCTGGCGCCGCAACTGCTCAGCAGCGCGCGGTGGAACGGTGCATCGAGATCGTAAAAAGTGGCCGCCGACACGTGCGACTCCAGCAGCATCTGGAACTGGTGGTCGTAGAGGTGGATGAGCCAGGGGCGCGGGTCGCGTCCGGGTTGCGTGCGGGCCACCTTGTAATGCAGCGCGTAGCGCCCGTCTGCCAGCGCCAGCACATCGCACACGTCCACGTGTTCGTTCTCGATAATCGGAAACGTCTCGAACGTTCTGCCGTCGGCGGCGAAGCGCGTGATACGCTTGTTGTAGCGGTCCGCCACCACGAGTGCGTCGTCGGGATCGACGGTCATGGCGGCCACCTCCTGCATCTCGCCCGGCCCCTGCCCCCTCGCTCCGACGCGGCGGATAAAGGTGCCGTCGTGGTCGTAAAGGCGAATTTCGGGGTTTATGCCGTCTGCGACGTAGAGGCGGTGGCGGCTGTCAACGGCGACGGCGCGCGGCCCGGCGAGCAGGTATTCGGCGGGGGCGTCCTCGTCGTCGCCAATGGCAAAGACCTGGGTAAAGCGCACGCGAAGCTGCTGCGCTGCAAGCGTCGGACAGGCCAAGAGTAGGCAAAGCAGGAGCGCGCGTGTTTTTTGCATATTCAGACCGCGTTAGACGCACAAACGCTGGCCCCTGTCCTGGTAAGGCACGAGCCAGCGTTCGAGCCAGAGATGGGTGGCCCTGAGATAGTGCGCAGCATTAGCAGCTACCACCGGTAGGGTGACAATAGGGATACACGTT
>CBDUCD010000109.1:0-8414 GCA_965365535.1 uncultured Rhodothermales bacterium
TTGGCGTGCGCGCGGCGTTTTAGCGGTTTCAGCGGGCGACGACGAAAGTGCGCGTAATCGTCTGCGCGCCGGCGACGAGGCGGGCCACGTACAGGCCCGAGGCGAGGCCGGGCAGCACGGCTTCGGCATGGCCCGACACGTCGGCGTCCACGAGGACGGCTACCTCGCGCCCCAGCGCGTCGTACACGGCCAGCCGCACGGGCTGCGCGAAAGGCGTCGTGACGGCGAAGCGCACGTCGCCCCGCGCGGGGTGGGCGCCCACGAGGGCCAGCGCGAGGCCGCCCGCCGCCACGTCCACCTCGACGGTTGCGCTGTAGGTCGTGGCGCCGTCGAAGTCGGTCTGGCGCAGGCGGAAAGCGTGGTGGCCGGCAGCCAGGCCCGGCACGGCACGCGTGTACTGGTGCGCCTCGGCCGTCGTGCCCGCCCCGCCGACAAACGCGATTTCGGCCCACGCGGCGCCCTTTTTCATCTCCACGCCCCAGCCCGCGTTGTTGGTTTCACTCGCCGTGGCCCAGCGCAGCATCACGTCGGCGCCGGCGAGCGTGGCCGCAAAGCTGGTCAGCTCGACGGGAAGCTGGTAGTCGGGCGTGCCCACGACGGTCTGGCCGATGGCGCCGCCGCTGCCGGCCATCCACAGGCGCCCGTCGCCCACGGCCATCACGCCGACGCCCGCGAGGCCGGGCGTGGCGAGCGTGGCCCACGCCTGCCCGTCCCAGCGGACGACGCGCGTGGGCAGGGCGACCAGCAGGCGGCCCGCCGGGTCGCGCGCCAGCGCCGTTACCCCTTCGGCAGCAGCGGCCATTTTGCCCAGCACGAGGGGCGGCGCATTTTCGGGGATGCCGCCGTCGGGCCTGTACCACGCCGATCCGTTCCAGCAGGCCAGCCCCTCGGGCGTCTCGACGTAGCGGTCGGTGCGGGGCACGGTGCCGGCAATGCACGGCTCGTCGCCGGGGCCGAAACTCACCGAGCGGACGAACAGCGTGTTGTTCGTCGTGAGCGACATGTCCATGCCGCCGTCCATGTTCTGCCACGCCAGCCCATCCCAGCGCGCGACGCCGCCCACGTCCACGTTGCCGCTTTTGAGAAAGTGGCCGACGGCGTAGAGCGTGCCGTCCGGGGCGATGCCCAGCCCGCGCACCGCTGTCAGGCCCGGCAGCGCCGTCCACGCCGTGCCGTCCCAGCGCGCGACTCCGCCAGAGACGCCCGTGCCGTCGGCATTTTTGGCGCCCGCCATCTGGCCGCCCACAAGCACGCGCCCCTGCCCATCTATCACGATGGTGTGGACAAACGCCCATTTGCTGGTGAGATAATCGCCCCAGACGCCCTGCCCCACCGCCTGCCACGCCGTACCGTCCCACAGGGCGAGGTTGGGGCTGTCCACGCCGCCAATCGTGTCGAAGCGCCCGCCCACGTACACGCGTCCCTGCGCGTCCACGGCGATGGAAAGCAGGGCCGCGTCGTTGCCGGTGAGGGGCGCGGGGATGACGCGCCACTGCATCTTTTCGAGGATGACGAAGCCGCTGGCGGCCTGCATCCCCGCCTGCCCGATGGGGCCGATGGCGTACACGCGGCCTTGCGCATCCACGGCCATTGCCACGGGCGCGGCGTCGAGCCCGCGGCGCGGAAACTGCCAGCGCGTGCCGTTCCAGCAGCCGTAGCCGGGCAGCGCCGTCGGGTAGGTGTTGCCCACCGTGTAATCGCCGCCGGCCCCGCTGAACGGCCCGGCAGCGCACACCTCGCCGGGCTGGAAAGAGACGCTGTAGGCGCCACGCGACGAGTAGGCGTAGTTGTGATCCCCGACGCCGCCGCCGACGACGTTCCACGCGGCCCCGTCGAAGGCGTAGAGGCCGCGTGTGTTCACGACGCCCGCGTGGAGCACCCCTTCGGGCGAGAACGCGAGCGCCACGACGCTTCCCGGCAGCCCGCCGCCCACCTCTTCCCACACGCCGCCGGCGAGGCGGGCGGCGAATTTCACCGCGCGCGGGCGCGGGTAGTACGGGCTGGGGGGCGGCCCCGCCGTCTGGAAGCTGCCGCCCACGTACAACGTGCCCCCGGCGTCGAGGGCGGCCGCTGTCACGCCGTCGAGGCCATCGCCCACGGCTTCCCACGCGCTGCCCGTCCAGTGCGCGGCGCCATCCACCGTCACGGCGGGCGTGGTGTCGTACTGGTACGTTTTGAGGTTGAGCACGCGCGTGCCGCCGGCGGTTTTGAACGGGCCGAAGGCGTAAAAGCCGCCCTGTCCGTCGGGCAGGAAGTGGGTGATGCCGCTTACGCCCTCGTCCATCGTGGGCGACGACCACGCGCCGTTGTCGAAGCGCGCCAGCCCTTTCGTCGTGGCGCGGAAAGCCGTGTTGTACGTGGCGTTGGCGTACACGCTCGAAATGGTGTTGCCCCAGGCCAGCAGCCGCCCCTGCGCGTCGAAGGCGATGCCCTTCGCGTCGTTCATGAAGCCGGGCAGCATCTTCCACGTCGTGGCGGTGCGCTTGAAGATGCCGCGCGCCGTGGCCACGAACAGCGTGTCGCCCGGCCCGAAGGCAAGGCTGTTGACCTGCATCATGGCCGCGCTCGTCGCGCCGCGCTCGGCCACGAGGGCCGGGTCGTACACGTCGAGGTGTTCCCACTCCACACCTGTCCACCGCTGCAGGCGCGTCACGGGCTGCGGCGGCGTGCCGTAGGCGCTGTAGCCGTTGTAATACTGCGTCAGCAGGACCGGGCGCCCCTGCGGATCGGTCAGGCGGCGCTGGACGGTGCCCTGAAATGCATCGGCAAAGCCCTGCGCCGTCCAGACGGTGTCGAGGGGCGTGGGCGTCTGGGCCGAGGCGGCGGAGACGAGCAAAAAGGCGAGCAGGTACGCAGCGCGCATGGCAGAGTCGGATGGGAAACAGCGAGAAGGGCCGGCGCGGAAACGTTACCCCGCAGGCGCGGCCCGCCCCATCCCCGGAAACAGCCATTCTCGTGCGCCAAACGTCGCGTCGCGCCGTCGGCTTGCGCCCTTACACGATGCGCCCTTCGATGGCCTTGCGCACCGCTTCGGTGCGGTTGCGCACCCGGAGCTTGCCGTAGATGTTGACCATGTGCGAGCGGACGGTGTGGGGCGAGAGGAACAGCTTTTCGGCGATGCGCGGCTCCGACAGCCCCTCGGCGGCGAGGCAGAGCACTTCGCGTTCGCGCGCCGTGAGGCTGAAATCCTGGGGCGGCGGCGCGCCGGGGCCGCCCTGCCGCGTCAGCCGCAGCACCTTGCGCGCCACGAGGGGCGAAAGCGGCGCCCCGCCCGCCAGCACGTCGGCGATGGCGGCCACGAGGGCTTCGGCGCGCGTCTCTTTGAGCAGATACCCGCTGGCCCCCGCCTGGATGGCGGCGAAGATGCGGTCCTCGTCCTCGAAAACCGTCAGCACGATAATTTCCACGTCGGGGTAGGCGGTGCGCAGCCGGCGCGTCGCCTCGACGCCATCCATGCCGGGCAGTTGCAGATCCATCAGCACCACGGCGGGCCGCACCGTCAGCGCGCCAAAAGCCGACAGCAGCACCTCGGCCGTCGGCGCCGCCAGCACGACTTCGACCTGGGGGAAATACGCCAGCCTTTCGACCAGCTGGTGCCGCAGGTCGGGCACGTCTTCGACAAGGGCGATGGGCGTGGGCATGGGGGCGGGGCGGGGACGCCGGCAAGTTCGACGGTGGAGGGGCCAGACGCCATCCCCCGTTTCAGCGATTTGGCGGGGCGATGGGCAGCCGGAGCACGACGCGCGTGCCCGCTCCGCCGGCCCTCGCCGTCCACGCCAGCGTGCCGCCGATTTCGCGGGCGCGGCTCGCCATGATGGCGCAGCCGTTGCCCGCCGCGCCCTCCATCCCGCACCCGTCGTCCTCGACCGTCAGCGCGAAAGCGTCCGGCGTGGCGCGCGCGTGCAGCCAGAGGGTTTCGGCGCCGGCGTGCTTGAGGACGTTCGTGACCGTCTCCTGCGCGATGCGGAGCACCTGGAGGGCGTCTGCCGAGGCGATGCGCGGCGCGTCCACGTCGGCGCCGGGGTCGGCGTCGAAGTGGGCGTCGAGGGCGGGCGTGGTGACAAACCGGAGCTGGGCGGCGGCCTGGGCGTGGAGCTGCTCGTAGAGTTCGCGCGGCGCGAGGGCGGCGCTGCGCAGCGTGTGGACGGTCTGCCGCACCTGGAAAAGCGTCTGCCGGGCCGCCACGCCCGCCGCCTCGGCGTGCTGCGCCACGAGGGCCCCATCGCCCCGCCGCGCCGACAGCTCGACGAGTTCCGTAGCGGTGACGAGCGTGGCCAGCTGCCCACCAACGTAGTCGTGGAGGTCGCGCGAGAGGCGTTCGCGCGCGGCCTGAAACCGGCGCTCGGCCTCGTAGCGGGCCACCCGCTGCCGGTAGCGGCGGGCCACGACGGCGCGGGCGGCGAGGGCTGCGACGGCCAGCGCCAGCACGCCCAGCCCGGCCAGCACGGCGGGCTGCTGCCACCAGGCGTGCGGCACCCGGAACGCCACCTGCACGGGTGCCTGCGACGGCGTGCCCTCGGCGTTGACGGCGCGCATTTCGAGGCGGTACGCGCCCGGCGCGAGGCGCGGAAACGTGACGCTGCGCCCGTCGCCGAGGGGCTGCCAGGCGCCGCCCTGCAACCGGTACTCGCCCCGCACGTCGCCCGCGAACGACAGCAGCGCCGCCTCGACCGACAGCCGGGCGCGGGGGTACGGCAGCCTGATTTCATCGCCCGGCGGCACCCGCTGCCCTTCCACCTCGACGCGCCGCAGGGCCACGCGCGGCGGCGGCAGCGTCCGCGCCGTCACGCCGGCCAGCTCCACGACGGTCACGCCCTGCGCCGTGGCCACGAACAGCCGGTCGGAAGCGTCGTCGTAGAGGGCGGCGTTGACGGAGGGGCCGGGCGGCACGAGGGCCTGCGGGCTGCGCCGCACCACGCCCTGCCGCCGGTCGAGGCGGGCGAGGTGGCCGTCGGCCACGATCCAGAGGGCGCCGGGGTCGGCGGGGCGCTCGAAAAAGGCGAGCACGCGGCGCCCCGCCAGCTCTTTTTCGCCAAAGGCGGCAACGTGTCCGCCCGATAGCGCCGCCACGCCCCGGTCGGTGCCGAACCACGTCTGGCCGTCGCGGGCCTCGTACACGCTGAACACCGACGGCGAGGGCAGGCCGACGGCCCGGACGCGGCGCCCCGCCAGCCGCAGCGCGCCATCCGACCGGGTGACGAGCCAGCACGCCCGGGGCGCGCACACCACGTCTTCGAGCGTGCCCGTCGGGAGGCCGTTGTGCAGGCCAAGCGAGTCCACCTGCCGCCCGTTCACCAGGCGCATCAGCCCCTGCCCGTAGGACGACACGAAGAGGGTGTCGCCGCGAAAGGCGAGGCCCGAAATCCACGAGGGCACGCTAAGCGGCTGGGCCTGCGGACGCCCGCCCGCGCGGCCAATGGTGTAAAGCCGCGTCGTCGTGCTGACGGCGACGGTGCCGGGCCGCGCCGCGAGCGCGCGTGTGGCCCGCAGGGAAGGGTAGCGCGTCGCGGCCAGCGTCTGCGGATTGATGCGGAGGAGGGTGTCGCCCGTGGCCCAGATTTCGCCCTCGGCGCCGCGTACCAGCCGGACGGCCTCGCCCCGCGAGAGGTGGCGCAGGCGGCGCGCCCGGACGCGGAAAAGGCCCTGCCCGAACGTGCCGAACCAGAGGGCGCCCTCGTAGTCCTCGGCCATGCTTTCGACGTGGCCGCGCCACAGGGGCTGCCGTTCGTGGCCGGGCGTCCACAGGCCGTCGCGGCTGCTGAGGTAGGTGGTGCCGTCGCGCGCGTCGAGGCGGCGGCGCACCGGGTCGGCGCCGGGGCGCGGGGTGGCGCCGTACTCGTACACGGGTGCGGGGCCATCGCGCAGCGGGCCAGTACCGTCGCGGCGGAACGACCACAGGCGCCCACCGCACTGCACGGCCAGCATCCCCGTTCCGGCCTCGCGCACCCCGAACTGCACCACGTCCTCGCCCTCGCACAGCGGCAAGTCGCGCGTGTGCCAGACGCCGCCGTCCACGCGCCACTGCACGAGCCCCTGCGCGATCACCACCACGATGCCATCCACTACCTGCACGGTTGAAATGCTGGGCACGGGCAAGGGCTCGGGCAGAATCGCGCCTTCCGCATAGCGCGCCAGCCCGGCGATGGTGCCGATCCAGAGCGTGCCCCGCGCGTCCTCGGCCAGCGAGACGACGTAGGGGTGCGGCAGGCCGTCGGCGGGGGTGAAGGTGTCGAAGTGGGCGCCGTCGTAGCGCACCAGGCCCGCGTCCGTCCCGATCCACAGGTAGCCGTCGCGCGTCTGGAGCAGCGCCAGCACGTAGTCGGACGGCATCCCCTGCGCCCGCCCGAAGCCCTCGAGCAGGGGCTGGGCCCGCGCCGGCAGGGCAAAAGCGAGACAGCAGAACAGCAGAGCCCGCAGGCGCATGGACGGCAGAAAGGCAACGCGCCTCAGTGTACGGCGCCGCGCTGCCCTGCCGCTGCGGTTGCTACTCGGGATTTTCGTCGCGCGCGTAGGCGGCCACGAAATAGTCGTAGGCGTCCATGTCGATGCGGTGGCGGGCAAACGCCTGGAGCGCCGCCACGTCGCGCGGTTCGACCTCGTAGGACATCACCATGAACGGGTCGGAGGCGTCGGGGTGGAAAATGGCTTTGAGCGCTTCGAGGGTCGCGCCCGTCAGGATTTCCTCGCCCACGAGCGCGTCGCCGGGGTCTTTCTCGTACCACTCGAGCACGCGCTCGACGGCGGTTTCGGGGTCTTCGGGCAGTTCCATCGCTAGCGTGCGGCGGTGGGCAGGTGCTCGCCCAGCCAGCGGCGCACCTGGGGTTCGGGAAGGGCGCCCACGAACTCGGCCGCCGGCACCCCATCAACGAACAGCTTGACGGCGGGGATGCCCTGGATGCCGTAGCGCTGCGAAAGCTGCGGAAAGGCGTCCACGTTGATTTTGACGAGTCGCCAGGCGCCGCCGCTTTCCTTTGCCAGCTTTTCGAGCGTCGGGCCGAGCACGCGGCACGGGCCGCACCACGGCGCCCAGAAGTCCACGAGCACGGGTTTCTGGTGGCTCACGGCCAGCACGTCGTCATCGAACGAGGCCATAATCGTGTTGGAGTTAGCGGACGGCGGGCGCGCCGCCGTTGCCCCACGATACGGCGCGCTGCCACGACGGTCAAGCCCCCGGTGGGGCGCGTCGGCCAGCAACGTAGGGCTGTGCATCTTTTCCCGAGCGCAACGGTTTGCTCGACGCACCACGCTGCTCGACCATGACCTCTACTACGCCCAAGCAGGCTGCTCGCAGCCTTATCGAGCGTCTCGAAGAAGACGCTTCGTTTGAGGACATTCAGTACAACCTCTACGTCTTGCAGCAGGTCGAACGAGGCCTCCACGATGTCGAAACGGGTAATACTGTTTCCCACGAGGAGGCGAAAGCAGCCTTAGCCCCCTGGCTAGACCGGCGCGAGGCGCGTGGCTAATATCCGCTGGTCGCGTGGCGCGCTGGATGACCTGCGTGACGTAGGCGCTTATTTTGAGCGCACGTCAGGGCAATATGCACGTTCCATCGTAGGTCGGCTCTACGCAGCAGTTGACATCTTAGCGGAGCATCCAGAAATGGGACGCGTGGTGCCGGAAGTAGACGTGCCCCATGTGCGCGAGTTGGTACGCGAGGGCTACCGGATCGTGTATCTGGTTGCCGATGGCACGGTAGAGGTCCTGGCGGTGCTGCATGGCCGGCAAGACCTCGAGCGGAAGCTGCGCCGCGAGTAGCGCGCAAGATGCATAACGACCAGGTTCTGCCGCGCACAGGCGACGGCGTACGAGCGAGCAACCTACCCTGGATTGCAGGCAACCCGCAAACCGGCTTGTGGTGCACCGGCCAGCAACGCCGGGTTATCCCACGCGTGAGTTAGCTTGCATGGTATGATACTTTGAACAGCAGTTCAGCGGCAGCATCGACTTCTGATTTGCTACGAACAAAGAATCGAGCAGGGAAATTCGACTCCCAACCAGCTCGCCTAACGTTACGCGGATGAATCTCCAGTTTAGAATACTTCAGGAGATCATCAACCCGCCCCGAACACCAGATCTGAACCTCATCTCGGCGTTTCCGAGGTTGAACATATGCAAACCGGTTGCGTCCTTTGCGATAAAAAGTCACCCAGCTTTGAGTCTTTGCCATCTGCAAGTCGGGGATGACACCCGAAAGTTTCTGATAGAGCAAATCACAGAGCTCGCGTGAACCTTCGCTAGCTTCGTTATAAGCGATTTTTGACATAAGAGCAGCGCCGTAGAACCAGTGTGTCAGCGGACGACGGGCACGCCTTCGACGGCCAGCCCGGTAAAGCTGCCCGCGTGGTGGATGTTGGAGAAGCCGAGTTCGCGCATCCGGCGGACGGCGTTGCGGCTGCGGGTGCCCGAGGCGC
>CBDUCD010000110.1:0-8397 GCA_965365535.1 uncultured Rhodothermales bacterium
AACCCCGTTTTCTACCTCCAGTACGCCCACGCGCGCATCTGCTCCATTCTGCGCAAAGCCGAGGAAGTCGGGCTGGGCGCCGAGAATGCAGACCTGAGCCTGCTGCGGCACCCGGCGGAGACGGCCCTCGTCAAGACGCTGCTGCCCCTGCCGGACGCCATTGTGCGGGCCGCCGGGGCGCGCGAGCCGCACCTGCTGGCCACTTACCTGCGCGAGGTGGCCGTCGCGTTTACGCAGTTTTACGGCGCCTGCCGCATCATCGGCGAAGAAAGCGCGCTGGCGGCGGCGCGCCTCGCCCTCGCCGACGCCACGCGGCAGGTGCTGGCCAACGGGCTGGGCGTGCTGGGGCTGGGGGCGCCCGAGAAAATGTAGCGCCCCTGCCTAGTTCAGCGTTTCCGCCGCGTGGGCGGCGCGCGCCGTGCGCTGGAGCGCGTCGAGCTGGCGGTGGAGCCGGGCGATGCGCAGGTCGAAAGCGGCAAAGTCGCAGGCGGCGAGTTCGTCGAGGTCGCGGGCGAGGAGGAGAAACGTGCGCAGGTCGGCCAGGTGGGCGCGCGTGCGCTCGACGGCGGCGGCGAGGGCGCCGGGCGCGTCGAGGCAGCTCTGCGCAAGGGCCGCCGGCAGCAGCAGCGCCGACTGCCGCACCACGTCCGACAGGTCGCCGATGGACCAGCGCACCGAGGCGCGCACGACATCTACGGCGAGGGTGTGGGCCTGGGGCCAGGCTTTGAGCGTGCGGAAATCTTGCATCGGAAAGGGGGCGGATTGTGCTGGCGGCCAAGACCCGTGCCGCCGGACGGCGTAACCCACGTGCCCGCCGCGCTATCTTGCCGCGTCCTGCCGCCCCGCCATGCCCACGCCTTCCGCCGCCGTCGCCTACCAGGGAGAAAAGGGCGCCTACAGCGAGATGGCCGCAGCGGCGCTGATGCCCGGCGTGCCGGCTGTCGGCTTCGACGCTTTCGCCGACGTGTTTGCCGCCCTCGCGCGCGGGCGGGTGGACGGCGCCGTCGTGCCCGTCGAGAACTCGATTTTCGGCGCCGTCCACGACGTGCTCGACGGGCTCCAGGCGCAGCCCGTGCAGATCGTCGAGGCCCGCTGGCTGCGCATCCAGCACTGCCTGATGGCGCTGCCGGGCACGACGCCCGAAGCGGTGCGCGAGGTGTGGTCGCACCCGCAGGCGCTGGGGCAGTGCCGGGCGTTTCTGGCCGCGCACCTGCCCCACGCCCGCGCCCTCTCCGCCCACGACACTGCCGGCGCCGCCCGGCGCGTGCGCGACGAAGGCCGGCGCGACGTGGCCGTCATTGCCGCGCGCCGCGCCGCCGACGTGTACGGGCTGGCCGTCATGGCCGAGGGCATCGAAACGCACGCCCACAACGCGACGCGCTTTCTCGCCCTCGTCCGCCCCGCCGACGCGCCCCTCCCGCCCCCCGACGCCCGCACCGCGACGGCCGTGCTCTACCCGCGCCCCGGCGTCCCCCGCGCGCTGGCACGCTGCCTGGACGTTTTCGCCGACGAGGGCTGGAGAGCCGGGCACGTCGAATGCCGGCCACACGCCGATGAACCCTTCCAGCACGTCTATTTCGTGGACGTGCTGGCGAGCGATGCCGCCGCCGCTCCGGCGCGGGTGGTGCTGGCACTCGAAAAATGGGCCGCGTGGACAAAGTGGCTCGGCCCCTACCCGACGCGCCCTTGAGGCCGCCCTATCTTCGGGTTCAGCCCCCACGCCTGTGCCGCTCGCCTACACGTTCAGAGAAGGAATCGCCGGGTTTCGGCGCGCCCCGTTTGCCGCTTTCGCCGCCACGAGCGCCCTCGTCGTGGCCCTCGTCCTCATCGGCGTGATGGCGTTCGTGGGCTACCAGTACACGCTTGCGCTGGACTTTCTGCGCGAGCGCGTGGGCGAGGTCGAGGCGTTTCTCGACGCCATGCCCGAGGCGCAGGGCCGCGTGCTCACCGCCCGCATCGCCGCCCTGCCCGGCGTCGCGCACACGACGTTTATCTCGGAGGCCGAGGCCCGCCGCATTTTCATGGAGGAGTTTGGCGAGGACGCCGCCGCCTTTGACGACGAGGACTTCCTGCCCGCCTCGATCCGCGTGCAGGTGGCGCCGCTTTACGCGAACGTGGACAGCCTGCGCGCCGTCAAAGCCCGGCTCGAAAACCTGAAAGGCGTCGAGGAGGCGCTGTTCGACGAAGACCTGCTGCTGCGCGTCACGCAGAACCTGCGGCTCGTGTCCCTGATCGGCCTCACGCTGGCCGCCCTCGTGCTGCTGGCGGCGATTTTCCTCGTCGCCAACACCATCCGCCTGACCGTGTACGCGCGCCGCCTCCTCATCCGCACGATGAAGCTCGTGGGCGCCACGGACCGCTTTATCCAGCAGCCGTTTCTGGTGGAGGGGCTGTTGCAGGGCCTGGTGGCGGGCATTCTGGCCGGGCTGATGCTGTGGGGCCTGTACGCCGTGGCGCCGCAGCAATTTCAGGTTATCGAGGGGCAGGCGCTGTGGTTCACCCTCGCCGCGCCCGTCGCAGCAGGCATCCTCATCGGCTGGGTGGGGTCGTATTTCGCGGTGCGCCGCTTTGTCCGCAACGTCGCCCTCCACTGAACCCCATCCCGCCAGGCGCCCGTGCTGCCCACCCTGCTCACCGACACCGTTACCCCCGACCTCGACCGGGCGCTGCACTACGCGGCGCTGTGGGGCCTCGAAGCCGTCGAGCTGCGGACGGTGGGCGGGCCGGGCGAGCGCGTCCCGTTCGTGAACCGGCGCAAGCTGCTGCGGCGGCTCGAAGAAACCGAGTTCGCGGTGGCAGCCGTCGTGCCGGGGCTTTTCGAGGGCGCGGCGGCGGACCGGGCGGCGCGCCTCAACGAGCTTGCGGCGCTAAAGGAAACGCTCGACTTCTGCCGCCACGTGGGCTGCCGGCGCATCGTGGCGTCGGCTTTTGCTGCCGAGGGCTTCGCGCCCGAAGCCGCCGCCGAATGGCTCCGCCGCGCGGGTGACGCGGCAGGCGCCGCCGGCCTGACGCTGGCCCTGCTGAACGAGGCCGACGGCGCCTGCCCCACGGGCGAAAAGCTGGCCGCCCTGCTCGGAATGGCGGCGCACCCGGCCGTGGGCGCGGCGTGGAGCCCGGCAGAAGCCCTCGCGGCGGGCGAAAACCCCGACGCGGGGCTGGCGGCGCTTGCCCCCCACGTCCACCTCGTGCGCTTCCGCGACGGCCTGGGCACGGGCGCCGCCTTCCAGGAAACCGAGCCCGGCGAGGGCAGCGTGGACTGGCCCGCGCAACTGGCCGCGCTGGCGGCAGCAGGCTTCAGCGGGCCCGTCAGCCTGGAGGTGCGCGCCGCGCCCAAGGCGAAGGTGGGCGTGCGGGCGGGGGCGCGCCTCGTGCACCTGATCCGCCGGGCCGGGGCTTGAAGGCACGAAAAAGGGGGCCTGCCCTTGAAAAAGGCAGGCCCCCGGAAACGGCATCGGGGCGCGGTCAGATGCCGTTGCGGTCGGGATCTACGACGCTCATCATGCCCTCCTCGCGGGCGCGGGCCACGCGGTCGCGGTAGGTTTCGTGCTCGTAGTCGGCGTCGGTGTGCGGGTTACGGCTCCAGTCGCGCGGGGCGTAGCGGTTGCTGTAGCGCCCCTCGTCGTAGCTGCCGTAGTAACGCTCGTTGTAGGTGCGGTAGTCGCCGTAGCCGTAGTAGTTGTACACCTCGTTGAGAAAGGTGTCGTCGGCGTGCTGCGGCCAGTGGTCCTGGTCGAAGCCGGGCGCGTTTTCGAGCTTTTCCTTGGGCAGGTCGAGCACGAAGCGCTTCTCGACGGTGTCAACGCGCATGGCCTCGAAGGGGATGGCAAACAGCTTGTTGCCCATGCCCAGGAAACCGCCAAAGGAGAGGACGGCGTACGCGATGTTGCCCGTGTCGAGGTCGATCATGAAATCCTTGATCTCGCCAAGCGATTCGCCCTGCGCGTTGACGACGTCGTCGCCGCTGAGCGATGAGGAGGAAAGCAGGCGGGGGCGGTAGCCCGTCGTGGTGCCGGAAGGGGTGCGGGTGCTATAGTCAGTCATTGGAGTATGGGGTTGGGTGAACGGGTGCGTTCGCCGCTTTACATGGACTGCCACCCGGCATAGTTTCTTGTTTCTGCTGCGTTTACCGCGCTATAACACGTGCCGCTTCTCTGTTACGCCCCGCCTGCCCGCCCATGAAAGCCGAAGCCCACCTGCTCCTGCCTGTCACGACTACGGGCGCCGCCCAGACCGAGGCGCTGGGCGCGGCGCTCGCGGCGCACGTGGAGCGGGGCGACGTGCTCGCCCTCCACGGCGACCTGGGGGCAGGCAAAACGCACCTGGTGCGCGGCCTGTGCAGCGCGCTGGGCATCGCGCCCGAAGGGGTGAGCAGCCCCACGTTTACGCTTATCCACGAGTACGAAGGCGGCGCGCTGCCCGTGTACCACTTCGACGCGTACCGACTCGCGCACGCGGGCGAGCTGGCCGAGCTGGGCTTCGACGAGTACCTGGAAAAGGGCGGCGTGTGCGTCGTCGAGTGGCCCGAGCGCGTGGCGCCGCTGCTGCCCGAGGGCACGCACCACCTCCACCTCAGCCACGCCGGCGGCGACCGGCGGCACATCGCGTGGAACCCTCAGCCCTCCCCGGCGGGGTAGCCGATGGCGCCCATCATGCGGCCCGTGCGGCCGTGCTGGGCGCGGTGCGAGAAAAACAGGTCGGGCTGGCCCGCCGTGCAGTGCGGCGACACCTCGACGTGTTCATGGGCAAGCCCGGCCTCGACGAGTTGCGCGTGCAGCGCCCTTTTCAGGTCCACGTGCGGGTTGGCGCCGGCGCGGGGTTCGACAAACGCGGGGGCGAACTGCGCGGCCACTTCCGGCCCCACCTCGAACGCGTCGCGGCTGATGCACGGGCTCACGAACGCCCGCATCCGGCCCGGCTGCGCGCCCATCTGCCCCATCGCCCTGATGGTGCGGGCGGCGATGCCCGCGACCGTTCCGCGCCAGCCCGCGTGGCACGCCCCCACGACGCGCGCGTCGGGATCGGCGAGGAGGACGGCGGCGCAGTCGGCGGCGGTGATGCACAGCAGGAGGCCCGGCAGGTTGGTCACGAGGGCGTCGTAGCCGGGGTAGAGGCCGGGCTCCGCTACGGCCCGCACGGCATCGCCATGCACCTGCCCGGCAATGGCGGCCTGCTCGGGCTGGAAGCCCAGCGCGCCGAAAAAGCGGCGGCGGTTTTCCGCGACGGCCTCGCGGCGGTCGCCCACGCTCATCCCCAGGTTGAGGGCGCCGTAGGGGTCGGGGCTGACGCCGCCCTCACGCGTGCTGAAGCCTGCCGCCAGGCCCGGCAGGGTGCCCAGCAGGGTTGGTCTGAGCAGCAAGGTCAGGGGCGCTTGCGGCGCAGCACGCGCTCGATGACGGTAAACAGCTCGTCAATCTCGAAAGGCTTGCGCACGTAGCCGTCGAAGCCCGCGTCCTCGTACCAGCTACGCCCCCGCTCGTCGGACGTGGCGTAAGCCGTGCAGGCCACGGCAGGCGTCTGCACGGGGCTGGGCAGGCGGCGGGCGGCGCGCAGCAGGTCGGCGCCCGTGCGCGTCTCGCCCAGGTTGATGTCGAGCACGAGCAGGTCGAACCGGTGGTGCTGGAGGGCGGCGAGGGCGGCGTCGTACTTGTTGAAAAGGGTCACGTCGTACTGGGCGTCCAGCAGCGTTTTGAGCAGCTCGCCCGAGTCCGTGTTGTCTTCGAGCACCAGCAGGCGCGGGGTGTCGGGGCTGGCGACCGGGTGGTCGCGGGGCGTCGCGGCTTCTTCCGGCGCACCCGCGGAAGGCCCGCGCGCGGAGACGCTGGCCGCGGTGAAGCGGGGAAACGAAGGCCGGCGCGGCGGCTCGGCCTTCTGGGCGGGCCCGTCCGTTGCCCGCGCAGCGTGGTCGAGCGTATCTGAAAATTGCAGCTTCATAAGCGTTAGACCGGTCTCCTCGAATCAGAAACGGGCAACCGGCCCCTGGAAGCGGCTGTTCCACCGGACGTGGGGCCGCACGGAGGGCTACCAAAACCGTCACATCTCGCCTACAGCAGCGCCGCGTCCGGAAAGGGCAGCCCCGTCCACCGCCCGAAGGCGCGGGCAGCCTGCCCCCGAAACATCGCCAGGCCGTCGAGCGGGACGGCGCCCGCCGCCGCGGCTTCGCGCAGCAGCCGGGTGGGGCGCGGCACGTACACCAGGTCGTACACGATCTGGCCGGGGGCGAAACGGGCGGCGGGATACGGCGTGGCGGCCTCGTGCCCCACCATCCCCAGCGGCGTCGTGTTGACGAGCAGGCGGGCCGTCTGCACGGCCTCGTCCATATGGGCCAGCGGGACGATCTGGAGGGCGCCCGCCGGGTCGAGGCCGGCAAAGGCGTCGGCGAGGGCCTGGGCCTGCTCCACGCGCCGGGCCGCGAGCGTCAGCGTGGCCGGCGCGAACGTCGTCAGCAGGGCGTACACGACGGCCCGCGCCCCGCCGCCCGCGCCCCAGACCAGCATGTCGGCGCCGTAGAGCTGGTCGGCAAAGGGCTGGAGGCCATCGAGAAAGCCGCCCACGTCCGTGTTGTCGCCCACCCACCGGTCGTCCTGCCGGAACAGCGTGTTGGCCGCGCCCGCGCCCTGCGCCGCGGGCGTGAGGCGGTCGAGAAAAGGCAGCACGGCCCTTTTGTGCGGGATGGTGACGTTCGCGCCGACGGCGCCCAGGGCGCGCAGCCCGGCAATGGCCGCTTCGAGGCGGCCCGGCGCGACGCGGCAGGCGAGGTACACCAGGTCGAGGCCGCAGGCGGCAAAAGCGGCGTTGTGGAGCGCGGGCGACTGCGAGTGGGCTACGGGGTCGCCCAGCAGCACCACCAGTCCCGTAGAAGCCGTGGGCAGCGCGGCAGGCATGGGCAAAGCGGAAAGAAAACGTACCGAAGTTAAGCCCGCCGGCCCCGGCCCCGGCCCCTGTCGTACTTTGCCCGCCCTCCCGGAAGGGCTTCCAGTTTTGCCTCGCTATCCCATTCGTCATGGCCACCAACGACTTTTTCGCCCAGGTCAACCGCATGTTCGACCGCGCCGCCGGCTATCTCAGCTACGACAGCGGGCTGCTCAACCAGATTCGCATGTGCAACAGCGTGTACCGGATGGAATTTCCGCTCAAGCGCGACGACGGCAGCATCGAAGTCATCGAGGCGTACCGCGCCGAGCACTCGCACCACAAGCTGCCCACGAAAGGCGGCATCCGCTACGCCGAAAACGTCAACGAAAGCGAGGTGATGGCCCTCGCGGCCCTCATGACCTACAAGTGCGCCATTGTGGACGTGCCCTTTGGCGGCGCGAAAGGCGGCATCAAAATCAACCCGCGCAACTACTCGGTGGATGAACTCGAGCGCATCACGCGGCGCTACACGTACGAGCTGACGCGCAAAAACTTTATCGGCCCCGGCGTGGACGTGCCCGCGCCCGACTACGGCACGGGCGCCCGCGAGATGGCGTGGATCATGGACACCTACCTCTCCGTCTCCGACGACGCGCTCTACGGCCTCGCCTGCGTCACGGGCAAGCCCGTGGGGCAGGGCGGCGTGCGCGGGCGGACGGAAGCCACGGGGCGCGGCGTCTATTTCGGCATCCGCGAGGCCGTCTGCTTTGCCGACGACATGGACGCGCTGGGCCTCTCGACCGGCCTCGAAGGCAAGCGCGTCGCCATCCAGGGGCTGGGCAACGTGGGCTCGAACGCCGCCCGCTTTATCCAGGAAGGCGGCGGGCGCCTCGTGGCCCTTGCCGAGATGGAAGGCACCATTTACAACCCCGACGGCTTCGACGTGGACAAGGTGCTGGCCTACCGGCGCGAGCAGGGCACGCTGCTGTCGTTTCCCGGCGCCCAGCCTGTCGGCGACGCGGGCAAAATCGTGGGCGTGGACTGCGACATCCTCGTGCCCGCCGCCCTCGAAGGCGTCATCCACGCGGGCAACGTGGACGAGGTGAAGGCCAAAATCGTCGCCGAGGCGGCCAATGGCCCCGTCACCGCCGACGCCGACGACAGGCTGCGCGAGCGCGGCGTGATGGTCATCCCCGACGTGTACATCAACGCGGGCGGCGTGACGGTGTCGTACTTCGAGTGGCTGCGCAACCTGTCGCACGTGCGGTTCGGGCGCATGAGCAAGCGCTTCGAGCAGGGCGCGCAGGAGCGCCTGTTGCAGGCCATCGAAAAGGCCACGGGCAAGCCGTTCGAGAAACACCTGCGCAGCGAAATCATCCACGGCGCCGACGAGATTGACCTCGTCAACTCGGGGCTGGAGGAAACCATGATCACCTCGTACCGCGCCGTGCGGCAGGTGCGCGAGACGTACAACGTGGATTTGCGGACGGCAGCGTTTATCGGCGCGCTCGAAAAGGTGGCCGTCTCGTACAACGAGATGGGCAT
>CBDUCD010000111.1:0-8345 GCA_965365535.1 uncultured Rhodothermales bacterium
CTCGACCGCCGCTTTATTGACGAGGGGTAGCGCTAAAACTGGATGCGGAGCCCCACGGGCACGCCGCCCGAAACCTGCTCGCCATCGCTCTCCGGCCACAGCCTGTGCACGGCGCCCGCGACGACGAAGCCCAGCGCGGCGCCGGCGAGCACGTCGCTCGGGTAGTGCGCGCCGTGCCACACGCGGCTGACGCCTACCCCTCCCGCCCACACGTACGCGGGCACCACGACGTACCACTGCGGATGGTCGAGCGCGAGCGTCGTGGCGGCGGCAAAGGCGAGTGCCGTGTGGCCGGACGGAAACGAGTACGAGTCGCGCTTCAGCACCGCCTGGTCGGCCCGGCCCGTGCGCAGCCGGATGCCCGGCTCGGCGGCGTACGGGCGCGGGCGCTGCACCGCGTGCTTGACGCCGAACACCAGCAACCCCGCCGCGCCCTCGGCAGCCGCCACGCGCAGCGCGGGCTGCCAGTCGCCGGTGGCGGCGTACGTCGCGGCGGGCACGAGGGCAAACGCCGGGTAGGCCGTCTTGTCGAGGGCGCGCAGGGGCAGCGTCGCGGCGGGCGCCTGCCACGCGTAGATGGCGTGCAGCAGGGCGCGGTCGGCGTCCTGGGACTGGGCGGGCGCCGCGCCTGCCACGACCACGAAAACCACCAGCAACGCTTGTTTCATGGGGATGCCAAAGAAAAACCTCGGAGGCTTTCAGGGCCTCCGAGGTCTGGTTGCGGTTCAGAACGCCTCGTCGAGCACGCCGTCGCCGGCGGGTTCTTCCTCGGCCTCGCCGGGCGGCAGCGGCACGGCGCCGATGGCGACGCGGACGCGCTGCTTCACCTCGTCGCGCACCTGCGGGTTGTCGCGCAGGAACTGCTTCACGGCGTCGCGGCCCTGCCCGATCTTGGTCTGGCCGTAGGAATACCACGAGCCGCTTTTCTGGATGATGTCGTTGGCCACGCCGATGTCAATGATCTCGCCCAGCCACGAGATGCCCTCGCCGTAGATGATGTCGAACTCGACGTCTTTGAAGGGCGGCGCGACTTTGTTCTTGACGACCTTGACGCGCGTGCGGTTGCCGATCACGTCGGAGCCTTCCTTGATCGAACCGATGCGGCGGATTTCCATGCGCACCGACGAGTAGAACTTGAGCGCGCGCCCGCCCGTCGTGACTTCGGGCGAGCCGTACACGACGCCCACCTTTTCGCGGATCTGGTTGATAAAGACGACGACCGTCTTGGTGCGGTTGATGGAGCCCGTGAGCTTGCGCAGCGCCTGGCTCATCAGGCGGGCCTGCAGGCCCACGTGGCTGGCGCCCATGTCGCCCTCGATTTCGGCCTGCGGCACGAGCGCGGCGACGGAGTCCACCACGATCACGTCGAGGGCGCCCGAGCGCACCAGGGTTTCGGCGATGTTGAGGGCCTGCTCGCCCGTGTCGGGCTGCGAGACGAGGAGGGGGCCGCGGTCCACGCCCAGCTTTTCGGCATAGGCGGCGTCGAAGGCGTGCTCGGCGTCTATAAAGGCGCACGTGCCGCCCAGCGCCTGCGCCTCGGCGATGATGTGGGTGGCCAGCGTCGTCTTGCCCGACGACTCGGGCCCGTAGATTTCGATGACGCGGCCGCGCGGCACCCCGCCGATGCCCAGCGCGGCGTCGAGCGCGAGCGACCCCGTCGGGATGGCGTCTATGGCGACGTGCGGCGCGTCGCCCAGCCGCATGATGGCCCCTTTGCCAAAGGACTTTTCGATTTGCTTGAGCGCCACGTCGAGCGCTTTCTGCTTGGCACCGTTGTCGGACATGATTCCTCTCGTAAATGGATGATCGGGGGTAAGCAGCGCAAAGATCGGGCGGGGCGGGTGTCACCTGTGCGTCACCACCTGCCGGACGCCGGGGCAGACACGTCTCCTTTTTCGACGTAACCTGCTGCCCGCTTCACCACCCCCGACGGGCGGTCAGGTTTCGCGGCCCAGGTGGCGGCGCAGCAGGTCGAGGGCCGTGGTACACGTCAGCTCGCGGTTGAGGGCGCGCTCGTCGGCAAACTGGGCGCGGAAGGCGTGCGTCTCCTCTGCCGTCGCCAGCCCGATCCAGACCAGTCCGACGGGCTTTTCCGCCGTGCCGCCGCCCGGCCCGGCGATGCCGGTCGTGGAAAGGGCCACGTCGGCGCCCAGCCGCGCGCGGGCGCCCTCGGCCATCTCGCGCGCCACGGCCTCGCTCACGGCGCCGTCGCGCTCCAGGCTGGCGGGCTGCACGCCCAGCGTCCTCACTTTTACCTCGTTGCAGTACGCGATAATGCCGCCCTTGACGTAGCGCGAGGCGCCCGGCGGCGCCGTCAGCCGGTCGAGCAGGTGGCCGCCCGTGCAGCTTTCGGCCACGGCAACGGTGAGGTGGCGGGCGGCAAGCAGCTCGCCCACCTTGCCCTCGAGGGTTTCGTCGTCGTAGCCGTAAACGTAGCGGTCGGCTTTGGAGCGGATAAAGGCCTCGAAAGCCTCCAGCCGCTGCTCGGCCTGCTCGGCGTCGGGGGCGAGGGCCGTCAGGCGCAGCCGCACGCCCTGCCCCGCCGACGGCAGCGACGCCAGGCGCAGGCTGGGCCCGAGCCAGTCCGAGAGGTCGCCGATGGCCTCGGCCAGGTGCGTCTCGCCGATGCCCGCCGTCAGCAGCGTGCGGTGGCGGATGGTGCGCAGGCCGTGAAGCCGGACGAGGCGCGGTAGCACGTGCTGCTGGAACAGCCCGCGCATCTCGCCGGGCACGCCGGGCAGCACGACGAGGGTTTTGGCGGCGCCGTCGCGCCGGAAGGTGTACCACAGGCCGGGGGCCGTGCCCCACGCGTTGGGCAGCACCTCGAAGCCACGCGGCACCTGGGCCTGCAGGCGGTTCTGCTCGGGCATGGTGCGCCCGCGCCGGGCGTGGCGGGCCGCAATGGCGGCCATGACGGCGGGGTCGTGGTCGAGGGGCAGGCCGAAGTAGGCGGCCACGGCGGTGCGCGTCACGTCGTCGTGGGTGGCGCCCAGCCCGCCCGTGGCCACGACCAGGTCGGCCTCGGCAAAGGCGGCGTCGAGTTCGTCGCGGATGGCCGCCTCGTCGTCGCCCAGCGACACGGCGCGGTGCACGTCCACGCCGGCCTGGGTGAGCTTTTCGCCCAGCCACGCCGCATTCGTGTCCACGATCTGCCCGATGAGGATTTCGTCTCCGATGGTGAGGAGTTCAGCGCGCAGCATGGAGGTGTTCGTTGAGGCGGTCGCGCCACGCGAGGGTTTCGCGGCGCTGCGTGTCGGTCAGCACGCCCGCCGCGACGGCGGCGTCGGCGAGGGCTTCCAGGTCGGTCAGGGTGTGGAGGCGCACGCCTGCCGCCTCGAAGGCCCGGTGGGCCACGTCCAGCCCGTAGGTAAACAGGGCGAGGGCGTCGTGCACGTCGGCGCCCGCCGCGCGCAGCGCCGCCACGGCGCCCAGCGACGAGCCGCCCGTCGAGACGAGGTCTTCGATAAGCAGGGCCGTCTGGCCGGGGGCGAGGGGGCCTTCGATCTGGCCGCCGCGCCCGTGCCCTTTGGGCGCCGCCCGCACGTACACCATCGGCAGGTCGAGGCGGTCGGCCAGCCACGCGGCGTGCGGGATGCCCGCCGTGGCCGTGCCCGCGATGAGGTCGGCGCCGATGCCGCCCTGGCGCGCCGCGTCGGCAAGGGCCGAGCAGATGCGCCGCCGCAGCGCCGGGTAGCCCAGCGTGAGCCGGTTGTCGGTATAGATGGGCGACTGGATGCCCGAGGCCCACGTAAATGGATCTTCCGGTCGGAACTGCACCGCGCCGATGCGGAGGAGTTCGTCGGCGAGGGCGCGGCGCGTATCGGCCATAGAAAGCTAGCGGTTGTACTGGGGTTTGACGACGTAGAGCAGGCCGGTCCCGACGGTCACGGCGACGAGGGCGATGAGCAGCACCAGCAGGATCGGGCCGTCGAGTATCCAGCCCGACACCTGCTGCACCCACAGCGGCATGGCCGGGTGGTGCAGCGTCAGGAAAAAGAGCACGCTGATGAGAAACGTGAGCTGGAGCGTGGTTTTGAGCTTGGCCATGGGCAGGGTGCGCAGGCTGCGCCCCCGCGCCTCGACAAACGAGCGCAGCGCCGTCACGCCCACGTCGCGCACGGCGATGAGGAGCACGGCCCACCAGGGCGCGAGGCGCGGGTACAGCCACGCGAGCACGAGAAAGGTGCCCAGCACCAGCACCTTGTCCGCGAGCGGGTCGAGAAACTGGCCCAGCCGCGAGCCCGTCTGGTGGCGCCGCGCAAAGTGGCCGTCCCAGTAGTCCGAGATCGCGGCGGCCACGAAAAACGTGAGGGCCAGCAGGTTGCCCACGAGGGACTGCTGCCACAGGCACACGAAAACGGCCGGGGCCAGAACCATGCGGCCAATGGTGAGCGCGTTGGGCAGGTGCTTCATACAGGTACGGTGGGGCCGAAATATACGCCTGCCGCGCGCCGGCCACCCGGGGGCGTGCAGCCTGCCAGTGTGTCACGCGGCGGGCGCCCGGCACTGCCTTTGTAATAGCCCCGCCTGCCCGGAACCCACCCGCGTGGCTCCGGGCTTATGCCACTTCTGACAGCAACCATCCCCATTCACCCTTACAACGACACCGACAAATGGGCAAAATCATAGGCATTGACCTGGGCACCACCAACTCGGTCGTGGCCGTCATGGAAGGCAACGAACCCGTCGTCATTCCCAACGCCGAGGGGGCGCGCACCACGCCGTCCGTCATCGCGTTCAAGAAAGACGGCGAGCGCCTCGTGGGCGCCCCGGCCAAGCGGCAGGCCATCACGAACCCGCACAACACCATCTTCTCGATCAAGCGCTTCATGGGCCGCACCTACGGCGAAGTGGGCAGCGAGATCAAGACCGTGCCCTACAGCGTCGTCCACGGCGAGGGCGACACGGCGCGCGTGGACATCAGCGGGCGCGTCTATACGCCCCAGGAGCTTTCGGCGATGATTCTCCAGAAGCTCAAGCACACCGCCGAGGAGTACCTGGGCGAGAAAGTGACCGAGGCCGTCATCACCGTGCCCGCGTATTTCAACGACGCGCAGCGCAAAGCCACGCAGGAAGCAGGCCGCATCGCGGGCCTGGAAGTCAAGCGCATCATCAACGAGCCGACGGCGGCGGCGCTGGCCTACGGGCTCGACAAAAAGGCCGGCGAGGAAATCATCGCCGTGTACGACCTGGGCGGCGGCACCTACGACATCTCGATTCTCGAACTCGGCGAAGGCGTTTTCGAGGTGAAAGCCACGAACGGCGACACCCACCTGGGCGGCGACGACTTCGACCAGATTCTCATCGACTACATCGCCGACGAGTTTCAGAAAACCGACCACGTGGACCTGCGCAAAGACCCGATGGCGCTCCAGCGCCTCAAGGAAGCCGCCGAGAAAGCCAAGATCGAGCTCTCCTCGAGCACGCAGACGACCATCAACCTGCCCTTTATTACGGCCACGCAGGAAGGCCCGCGCCACCTGACGCTCGACCTGACGCGCGCCAAGTTCGAGCAGCTCGTGGACGACCTCGTCGCCCGCACCATCCCGCCGATGGAAAAGGCGCTCAAGGACGCCGGGCTGTCGAAAAACGACATCAACGAGGTCATCCTCGTCGGCGGCTCGACGCGCGTGCCGCTGGTGCAGCGCACGGTCGAGCAGTTTTTCGGCAAAAAGCCCAACAAGAGCGTCAACCCCGACGAGGTCGTCGCCATCGGCGCGGCCATCCAGGGCGGCGTGCTCTCGGGCGACGTGACGGACGTGCTGCTGCTCGACGTGACGCCGCTCGCGCTGGGCATCGAAACGCTGGGCGGCGTGATGACGGCCCTCATCCCCGCCAACACGACGATTCCGACGCGCAAAAGCGAGACGTTCTCGACGGCGACGGACAACCAGCCCAGCGTCGAAATCCACGTGCTCCAGGGCGAGCGCACGATGGCCGTGGATAACCGCACGATTGGCAAATTCCACCTGGACGGCATCCCGCCCGCCCCGCGCGGCCTGCCGCAGATCGAAGTCACGTTCGACATCGACGCCAATGGCATTCTCGACGTGTCGGCCAGGGACAAGGCGACGGGCAAGGAGCAGTCCGTGCGCATCGAGGCGTCGAGCGGACTCAGCGAGCAGGAGATCGAGAAAATGCGCCAGACGGCGCGCGAGCACGCCGGCGAGGACAAGCGGCGCCGCGAGGAGGCCGAAAAGCGCAACATGGCCGACACGCTGATTTTCTCGACCGAGAAAAACCTGACCGAGTACGGCGACAAGATTCCCGCCGAAAAGCGCGCCAAGATCGAGGCGGCGCTGGGGCGCCTCAAGGAGACGTACAAGACGGGATCCGTCGCGGACGTGGAGTCGGCGACGGAGCAGCTCAACGCCGCGTGGGCCGAGGCCAGCGAAGACCTCTACAAGGCGCAGCAGGCCCAGGCCGCCGGCGACGGCAGCGCGCCGGGCGCGTCGGCGACGACGGAGCCGGGCGTGACCGACGCCGACTTCGAGGTCGTGGACGAGGGCGACGCCCGGTAACAGGCCCTCCCGCAGACGGTAAAGCCCGGCTTCTCGCGCGAGAGGCCGGGCTTTTCGCGTTGGAAGGCCACGCTGCTTTTCCCGGGGGCGCTGCCCTGCCCCAGGGCCCTGCCGCCGCTGACCGAGCCTGCTCAGGCAGAGATCAGCAAAGCCTCAAGCGTTGCTCATGCCGCCCCGGGGCCGCCCGAGGTAGGTTTGGCGCCCAACGCACCCCGCACGAAAAACACGAAAGCCACGGCGCCCCTCGACGTATCGTAGGCGCACCTCATCGCGCCTGCACGGCCGCCACCTCCCCCCGTCCCGAACTCTTTCCGCGCATGGAAACCATTCCGCCTGTTGCCCCCCCTCCTGCCCGCGCCTCGTGGCTGCGCGAATCCGTCGGGGCCAAGGTGGCCACGATTGTGCTGATCGTGCTGGTGCTGCTGGTGCCGCTCTCCCTCCTCGACGGACTCATCCGCGAGCGGCAGCAGATGCGCGAAAGTGTGCAGCGCGAGGTGGGCGCGCAGTGGGGCGGTCCGCAGACCGTGGGCGGGCCCGTCCTGTCCGTCCCCTACGCCCTGCGCCAGACGATGCGCGACGGGCGCGTGGAGGTGGAGCGCGGATTCGTGCACTTCCTGCCCGACCTGCTCGAAGTCGAGGCGCGGCTGGTGCCCGAGCGGCGCAAGCGCAGCATCTACGAAGTCGTCGTCTATACGAGCGACATCACGCTGGAGGGCCGCTTTGGCGCCCTTGACGTGGCGGCGACGGGCATCGCGCCCGAGGCCCTCGACTGGCGGCGGGCCGTGCTGAGCGTGGGCATCCCCGACCTGGGCGGCGTCAAAACGCTGGCGACGGTTCGCTGGGACAGCACGCGCGTCGAGGCGCAGCCGGGCGTGCCCACGAACGACGTGCTCGCCTCGGGCGTCCACTTCCCCGTCGCCGTGCAGCCCGGCGACGGCGGCCACGCCTTTACCCTCGCGCTGCGCCTCAACGGCAGCACGAACCTGGGCTTTCTGCCTTTTGGCAAGGAGACGCGCGTCCACGCCCGGGGCGCGTGGGGCGCGCCCTCGTTCAGCGGACGGTTTCTGCCCGACACGTACACCGTGGGCGACAGCGTTTTCGACGCCTCGTGGCGCGTGCTCTACCTCAACCGCAACTACGGGCAGGCTTTTGCCGGCGCCCCGGGCGGCATCGAGGCGCGCGGCGAGATGCCCTACGACCCCGGCATCGAAGCCGCCCCGGCGCTCGACGGCGACCGGCTGGGCGCTTTTGGCGTGCGCCTGCTGCTCCCGCTCGACGAGTACCAGAAAACGATGCGGTCGGCGGAGTACGGCCTGTTGTGCCTCGTGCTGACGTTCGTGACCATCTTTTTCGTCGAGATTCTGGGGCGGCGGCGGACGCACCCGCTCCAGTACCTGCTCGTCGGCTTTGCCGTGTCGCTGTTCTACCTGCTGCTGCTCTCGTTTGCCGAGTACGTGCGTTTCAACGTGGCGTACGGGCTGGCGGCCGTTGCCGTGCTGACGCTGATTCTGCTTTACACGCGCGCCATTTTCCACTCGTGGCGCTACGCGGGCATCGTGACGGGCCTGCTGGTCGTGTTCTACGGCTACTTTTTCGTGCTGCTCCAGCTCGAAGCGTACGCCCTCCTGTTTGGCAGCCTGGGGCTGCTCGTCATTCTCGGCATCGTGATGTACGTCTCGCGCAACGTGGACTGGTACACCGTGGGCCGCGCCCGCGACGCCCGGCTGTGACGCCCACGCGGCAGGTCGCTACGCCCCGCGCCTGCCGCAGGGCGCTCTTCACGCATCCGCCATCTTCCGGGGCGGCTATAACCCCCGTGGCGGC
>CBDUCD010000112.1:0-8328 GCA_965365535.1 uncultured Rhodothermales bacterium
GGTTCCGTTTACGAACGTCCGGTGGGCGTATCCCGCCGAGATCCCGCTGTTCACCTTCGACGTGCCGGGCGGAACCTTCGACGGCAGCCGCGTCGTGCTGGGCGGAGACGGCACCGTGGTGGTGGGCAGTGCGGACGGCGAGGCGGCTCCTGCCGTGTCGTTCGCCAGCCTGGCGGTGGGCGAAAAAGGGGCCATCGTGGACGGGAAGGCCACCTTTGCCGACGGCCGCCTGGCGCTGGAAAGCCCGACGCCGCAGCTGGCGTGGGCCGCCGTCTATGCAGCCCGGCCAAGCAGCACCGGCGGCGAGATGATCCGGCTGGAGGTGCACCAGGGCACCGTCCTGTCGAAGGAG
Source organism: uncultured Rhodothermales bacterium (assembly GCA_965365535.1). Classification (GTDB taxonomy): domain Bacteria; phylum Bacteroidota; class Rhodothermia; order Rhodothermales; family BA12; genus CBDUCD01. The sequence continues at coordinate 353 of CBDUCD010000112.1, forward strand.
GGACTGCTGCTCGGCGATCCGGCGCGCGCGTCAGCGGCCTCGTACGAAGGCGTCCTCCGGGCGGGCCCGCACAACGGCGTGGCCACCCTGCAGTACACCGACGACTTCAGGCTGGGCTTCGGGCCCCGCGCCTTTGTGGCCCAGGGCCGGGCCACGTTTCTGCTCGACGCGCCGGCCAGCGGGGGCGGAGGGCCGCGCGGGCCGGCGGCGCCCCTCCTGCGCGACGAGCCCGTGGGCCAGCTCGACGCCAGAGGTCTCGAACTCTTCGGCACCGCCCCCAGAGCCCTGCCCGACGTTCTCCCGCTCCAGACCCGCGAAGCGGCGTACCTGATCCTGCGCGCCCGAGGCACGGCCGACGGCGAGGCCCTGGCCACCCTGAGCAATGACGGCGGCCGCCGCACCCTGTCCGGGGAGCGGCTGGCGCTTGTCGTGCCGGGCCTCGGGCGGGGGGCCGACGCGCCAATCGTCGTGCCGGGGCCGGTGGCGCTCGTGGTCAACGATCAGTTCGGCGTGACGGACGGCACGTTTACCGTCGACCTGTCGGCCAGTCCGATCTCGCTCCGCGCGCAGGGCCAGCCGCTGCTCGTGACGGCCCTTACCTACGGCAAGCCCGAAGGCGAGGCGTACGCGCTCCGCGCCGCCGTAGCGCTCGACCTGGGCAAGCTCGGCGCGCTTCCGCTCGGGCTGAACGTAGCGGTGGGCGCGGACGGGCTGGTAGCGTTCAAGCATCGGGCCGGCACGTACACCGAGCGCGTCCCCGACGACACGCCGAAATCGGTCGTGCCGGCGCCCGTCATCCACACGTCCGGCAGCGGCAGCAAGAAAACCGAGTTCGCCGTCGGCGGCATCGAGATTGACGCGGCGCAGGGTACGTACAAGGTTTCGGGGGCCGTCGTGAGCCCCCTCTTCGGGACGGAAAAGGCGTGGGGCTACCCCGGCGGAGGAGACGCGCCCGGTGCCCTTCCGCTGTTCGGGACGTTCGAGAAAACGACGTGGGCGTTCGCGTCGCCCTTCGAGAAGGCCATTCCCGTCGGGAAATCCGGCACGCTGGCCCGTTCCGAAAACGACGGCCTGACGGTCGAGGCTTCGCCGGAGCGGTTTGCCCTCACGCTGCGCGGCAAGTTGACGCTGGACAATGGGGGCCAGGAGTTTCCGCTGGCGCTGGAATCGCTCGTCGTGAGCACCGACACGATCAGCGCGGCGGCCAGCGCGAAAGATCAGGAAATCCCGCTTTTCACCCGGCGTGCAAAAGCCGACAGCACCGCGTCCCCCGATTCTGCCGCCACGGGCACGGCTGCCCCCAGCGCTGCCACTACGGCCGCCGCGACGCCTGCGGATTCCAGCGCGGCGGCTACCAGGCCCGCCGAGGCGGCCAACACCGCCGCGCTCCTGACGCTCGTAGCCAAAAAAGTGTCGTTCGCCGTGGACGACGAGTACGTGTTTGCGACGACGCTCAACGGCGCCGTCCGCACCTCTTTCGTCGTCGAGGCGCCCGCCTGCGGCATCGGGGAAGAACCGCCGCCTGCCGCCCAGACCAGCCCACCTCGCCTGGGCGGGGCCGCGGCGTCGGCGGGGAAAGCTGCCGTGCGCCCGCGCCAGGAGGTGTCGCCCGAGCTGGCCTTCGAGAACCTGACCGTCAGGTCGGACGGCCGGTTTGCCTTCGACGGCGCGTTCAACTTTCTGGCCGAAGGCAAGCGCTTGCCCATCGTGCCCGGACACCTGTGCGTGGACAAAGTCGCCCTCGGCCTGAAAGCGGGCTCCGACAGTAGCACGGCGCTGCTGCTCAGCGTCGGCGTCGTGGCCGAGGTGCCCGTTGCCGGTAAGCCCGCCGCCGGGGCGCAGGCTGGTGCGGGCGGTGCCTCCAAAGGCGTGCTCGCCCACGGCGAGATCACCGTCGGCACCGACGGGGCCGCAACGGGCGCGCTCTCGGTCGTGCTCGATGCCGGCGGCGCGCCTGCGCAGACGCCGGCTGCCGGGGCGCCGGGGTGCGAGCGGAAAACGCCCGAGGGCTACTGCATCGTCCGGATGGGCGGGCGCGACGTGATTTTTGACGACGAGGACGCGCCGGCAAGCACGCCGCCGGAGGCCACCGGCGGGAGCGGCGCGGCACAGCGCTACGAGCCGAAAATCAACGGCAGCCCGTTCGAGCTGGCGATCGGAAAGCGGTTCGTCCTCGAGCCCACCGGCGCCGCCGTCCGCTTCGACCTGCGCGACATCGGCAAAACCGAGGTGCTGGCGACGGGCGCGCTCCACATCTACTCGTCGGGCGCGGCGCGGCCCCAGGGCGCCGACACCACGCGCCGCGCGACGGCGGCCCTCGGAACGGCCCCGGTGCTGGCAGGCGGCACGCGCCTGAGCCGCCTGGAAAGCGGCCCGAGCAAAGAACTCGGCGGCACCACCGGCGGGCAGCCGTACAAGACGGCGCGGCTGGGCGACCCCAACAAGCTGCTCGAAAGCGGCTACACGCCGCCGCTGCGCGTGGCCTTCGAGGGCGGCGTGCCCCAGGTGTCGTTCCACTACGACGGTGCCGACGAAGGCGAGGCGCCGCTGCCCACCATCGCCGTCGGGCCGCTTGCCCTCGGCCTGACGCAGCTCGGCTTCGAGTCGAAGGAGGCCAAGTTCACCTTCGGGGCGCAGGTCGGCTTTACGATTCCGAGCGTGCGCGGCGTCTTTGGCGTGCGCGGCGTGACCGTCGGGCTGCGGGACGGCTCGTTCAGCCCCGGCAAACCTGACGGGCCGATTGCGCTCAGCATCAACGACGTGATCGACTTCGAGGTGGGCTGCTTCGAGCACGGCGAGCGCAGCGACGGCGGCGGGGCGGCGCAGATTACCCGGACCGTCACGCGCGACTCGGCCGCCGTGGCGGCTGGAACGGATGCCGAACGCTACCAGCGCGCCTTCGACGTGGACGAGTATGTGCGGCTGGGCGGCTGCGGCGGCCAGAGCACCGAAGGCGCCGTGCTTTCTCTCGCCGACGGTGCCTTCAGCGGCAGCCTCCACGAGTTTCTCTACTACACGGCCGGCGGCCAGACGGCCTCCGAAGCCGACGACGAAACGTCGGTTTCACTCGAAGGCGTCCACCTCGAACTGAAAAAAGACCTCGCCAGCATTGATGGCAACTTCCACCTCCAACTCGGCGGCGCCAATGGCGGCTTCGCCCTCGACGTGGACGCCGTCGGGACGCTCAAGCGCGGCGATACGAAAGTGGGGCTGGGGGCGTATGGCAAAATCTCGACGCTCGATGGCCTCTCGTTCGGGATGTTTCTGGCCGGGCAGGGCATCGGCATCCCGCTCGTGCCCGAAGTGGTGGACCTGACGGGCATCGGCGGCGGCTTTTTCTACCGGCCCGTGGGCTCCGACCTCCAGCGGGTTTACGCCGTGCTCAACACGATGAACCAGGGCACGGGCGGCTTCAAGGTCAACAATCCCAACGGGCTGCCCCGAGCGGAGAGCATGAAGTTCGCCGTGATGATTTACGCGGGCGTGGGCATTGGCGGCAGCGCCGGCAAATACACGGTTGACGGGCAGGGGCTCGTCACCGTCACCGATCAGTTTACCAACCTCGACCTCAACGGGCAGGTGCTCCGCAGCACCGGCGACCACCTGCACGCGGGCGGGTACCTTACCGTGCTCTACGGCGAGGGCAATAAGGGCGTAGAGGGCGGTCTCAGCCTTGCCGTGGATTACGGCGTCGCCGCGCACACCCCGAAAGGGCAGGATGCCCGGGCCGACTTCTCGTTCATCAAGCCCGCAGGCGGCAGCGGCGTCAACTGGTTCGTGTCCGGCCACGGCGAGCTGAAGGCTTTTGAAATCGTCACGCTCCAGGGCGACATCCTGGCCGGCAACGACGGCTTCCTGGCCGACCTCAAAGCCAATGTCGGCTTCGACGCCAGCATCGTCAACGTCCACGGCGAGCTCGAACTGGCCACGTGGTACCATACGGGCGCGACCGGCAGCGGGCTCGGGGCCTACGGCAAGGTCGGCTTCAACGCGAGCGTGGCCGGCGGGCTGGCGAGCATCGGCGGCGACCTCACGGGCGCGCTTATCTACGAAAACAGCCGCCCGCTTTTTTACGGGACGGCCCACGGCAACGTGCGGGCGGGTTGCGTTTTCGGGCACTGCGTGTACGACGGCGACATCGAAGTCTGGGCGGCGCTCGACGACGGGAATGCGCGGGGCGGCACGGGCCGGAATGCGTCGTACGAGCAGCAGGTCACGGCCTCGCGGAACCGCGTAAATGCGATCCGGCAGGTGGCGCAGCAAACCAAGGCGACCGTGGCGAGCGCCGCCAGCGAGCTGAACGCGGACGCCGAGAAGCGGAGGCTGGACGAAGCGCGCGCCGAGGAAAAACGCCGGCACGACGCGGCAGAGCAGCAGCGGCTGGCCGCTGTCCAGCGGGAGCAGCAGGCCGGAGAGGCGCGCTTCGCCGAGCAGCTCAGCGGCAAGGCCGTCACGGTGCGGCAGGCGGTAGAGGCGGGGCATACGCTGGCTCGGCTCCGCGACGCGGAAGCCATCAACCGCTTCGGGAACGACGTTCAGGCGCAAGCGCAGCGCATCCGAGGGGGTGTTGAACTTCAGGGAGCCGATCCGCTACGCGCGCTCTCGATTCCGGTCCGCCTCCTGTCGGGTCAGTCGTCCTACGAGGAAGTCGCTTTCGACAAGCAGCAGCGAGCACTCGACGGGCTCGAAGTAACGGCGCGCGGGGTGGACGAATGGCTTCGTGAGCCGGAGCAACTGCTCGGGATCGAAGCGCCCGCCACCCCTCCCCTTGCGCTGGAGCGGCCCGCAGCGGTTTCCGGGAAGTACTTCACGCTTCGCGGGTCGGTGATTGCCGCGCAGGCCTCAGCCGTGTCCGAGCGGCGTGATGTCCACGAAACCGTTGCGGCAGGATATGCGCGCGTGCTGAGAGAACAGCGAGAGACGCTGCGACAGATCGACCTCGATACCGAAGGGCTTGCCTTCCGTTTTGGCTATGACTACGGGTACGTGTTCGACGCAATAGACAACTACTACTTCCAGGTCGTGCAGGCCACGTCGTTCCCATTGAGCACGGACCTGAATGCCCTGGCCCGCATGGACGGTGCCGACGTGAGGGGCTTCATGGGGCGGGAAATCCAGAACTTTAGCTTGGCAGCGCTGAGGGCGAATGGGGCGCTCGATGCTACCGAACTGTATCAGACGGTTGCCGATGTAGAGGGTTGGTTAGCCGGGCTGGCCAGCTATGAGGTTCCAGAAGATGGACGCGCCGATGCTGCCTTTGCGCAGGCGTTTGCCCATGCGAGCCCACAGCCCTACCTGAATGCCGCCCAAACGGTGTTTGGCGCGACAGATAATGACGCCGCCTTGCAAGCCGTAGTGAGGCGGTTGGGTAATGCCCTCGAACTCGCGCAGATCGCAATGAATAACGCGCAGCTAGCGCGGGCGCAACGGCTCTACGGGCGCGTGGCGGGCGTCCGAGCAGAGGCCGAGGAGCGGCTCGGGAGGGTGCAAAGCCACCTGTCCAGCTTTTCCACGCGCCTCGACTCGCTCTACCGCCACAAATCGGAGCTTATCGAGACGACCGCTGGGCTGTACGAGGAAGCGACGCGGTGGGCACAGGACAACCCGGAGGCGGCGCGGGCAGCCGGGCTCACAGTGGATCAACTGGTGCGCGAGCGTGACGACCTGCTCTACCGACTCAAGCCGCCCGTCCTCGGGGAGTTTAACGTCCGCGCAACCACGTGGGCTGCGGTGTCGCCCTTGCTCTATGTAACACTCCAACCCGAACTGACTGCCCTGACGAAAGACGTCGAAGAGCGCAGGTTCTTCGTGCAAGACGGCGCGCAGCGGTGGAGCAGGGTTCTCAGCGCGGAAGGTGCTATCCCCGGCCAGGCCTCCAGTTCGGCTCCGTCCGAGGGCACTATCGCGCTCTACGGCACGCCGGCAGGACCCTCCGAACGCACCGTGCAGGTGCAGGCGATGATCCGCAATTCGGCGGGCGTTCCCTACGTGGTCCCCGAACGCGAGATCAACCTGACGTTTGGCACCTTGCCCTCGATTACAGCAGCGGCTCTCGAAAGCATCTCCGGTCCCGCGCAGAACCTCGTAGGGGAAGCAGGGCCAGAGATGGCGACCGCGACCGTGACCGAGACGCTCACCCCGGCCCAGGCAGCTAATGTGCCTGTGGTGGGTGAGTTGGCTCTGCCCACCGATGCGTGCAGCGTGGGCGAGATGAAGCCGGTGCCCGAGGCTTTCAGCGTCACGCTCACGGCGAGAAATCCCACGAGTAATTTGCTTCGCTATGAGTACATGCTGGTGTCGCCAACAGGAGATGCCCTTACTTCGGGATCGGGCACACCGTCGCAGCCTCGGCCTCTGGAAGGCAGCGTCAGCCTCACGGCAGGCGGACCCGAAACGTACACCGCCCGCATCGCGCTGCCGGAGGCGGCGCGCGGGGAAGCGTTCAAACTTCAGGTGCGGGCGGTTACCCAATACGGCACCCCGTCAGACTGGGTCGAGTCCAGGCTTCTTACGTTCGCCGCTGCCGACGCGAATCCCATCGTTCGTCAGGCGGGCGCACCGGAAGGCTACCTCGGCCCCACGCGGCTCGAAATCACCCCGGGAGGTTCTACGCAGCAACGATCCGCTTCAAACGTCATCGCCAAATGGCGAATCGGCCAGCGGAATGTGAACCAGGGCGCACGTGACGGTTCGGAAGCCTCGACCATCGAGGTTCGCTACTCGCTGGCCGACGTTCCTGCCGACTACGCGTTCTCGTCGAATGCTCGCGTGAACTCCGGTGGGAATATCTACCTGGATTTCGACCAGAACTCCACGTCCGCTAATCGTGCCTATCGTTCGGTGACCTTCTATACCCTCAACCCGCCCTCTTCCCAGGGCGAGGGGGCTGCAGCGTGGGTGCTGCCGGTGTTGGAAGAAGGCGGGGACGTCAGTTACCTGTACTACAAGGTGACCGATTGTGTAGGCAACGTGTCGTACCAGCGAGAAGTCCTCCGCACCGAGGATTTTGGAGGCGTCCAGAAACCCCTGGCGCCGGTGGCGGCCTACCTCCAGACCGACATGGAGCGCCCGTACCGCCCCATGGTCTGGATGTTCGTCCCCGAGGGCGAGACGGACGTTCGCTACCAGTTCAGGCTCTGGCACAGGGGGATGGCAGATTGGTGGCCGATGGACGAGCAGGCTAGTGAAAGCGGGTACTTCACCGAGCAGGTCGAAGAGGCTCCTCAGGACTACCCTGACTTCTGGCTGTGGCCCAACTTCGACGCGTCCATTTCCTCCCGCCAATCTGCCCAGGGGCAGGCCGGGCAGTGGGCAGGCTACCGGCTACCTCTCGATCCAGCCTGGCCGATCGCCTTCCCCACGCAGGTTCAGGCGCGCGCCGTCTCGAAAAGCGGTGTACCCTCCGAATGGGTCGAGGTGAAAAAAAGGCTCGAGTACGGAGGCATGCTCCGCGTAAACGACGCGATGACGGTGATCCAGGACGGCGGGAGATTCGTCTACTGGTCGCCTCCGCCGCGCCTTGCGCGCCGCCGGTACAAGGTGACGCTGAACTACCGGAAAACCCTGGAAGGGCCCGGCCTCGTGCGGCTTTTTCTGGCCGGCCCCGTCGTCCTGGCCGAGTTCAACGTCTCGTCCGGAGAAACCCGGGCGGAAGCCATCATCGACATGTCGGATCGTGTCCTTGAGCGCGAAACCAGTCTCCGCTTGAGGGTGGTGTCTGGTGACGGCATCGAGCTCGAGTCGCTCCAGTTTTCTCCTGCCAACTAACCGACGACCCGCTGCCCGACGGCAGATCTGAGAGATCGAATGAACCCTTCATCCTTTTCCACCCGCACCGCCCGGGGCCTGCTCGGCGTTGCCGCTGCCGCGCTGCTGCTGGCCCTGGCGCCCGACGCCACCGCGCAAGACGCAGTGCTCTACGGGCTCACCCAGGAGGACGGCGACGTGTTCGTGTACCAGACGGGGTCATTCCCGCC
>CBDUCD010000113.1:0-8253 GCA_965365535.1 uncultured Rhodothermales bacterium
GGGCAGAAACGCGATGGCGCCGTTTTCGACGCGGTACACGAAATGCTGGCGGCCATTGGTGACGAGGATCGTGCGGGCGCCGAGCACCTGGTTGTAGCGCGCCACCTGCTCGAACGTGGCCTGGCTGAGGGCGACGGCGGGCGCCTTGCACTCGACCAGCAGCAGGGCCTCGCCCTGACGCCCGTACACCACGACGTCGGCGCGGCGCGGCTGGCCCAGAAAGGCGAAGCCTCGTTCGACGGCGATGCGGGCGGCGGAGACGCCGTGCCGCTCCACGAGCATCATCACGACGTGCTGGCGCACCCATTCCTCGGGCGTGAGGCGCACCCAGAGGCGCCGCACCTCGTCGAAAATCTCGGTGCGACGGCCCACCGCGCGCGTCTTGAACGGGTAGGCGGGCAGGTCGAGCGCTTCGTCAGCCACGGCGTCCGCGCGTCTGGGGCGTCTGCCGTTCGCGGTCGTAGCCCGTCATCTCGACGTAGCCGCGCCCCGACACGCCGCCGTCGCCCTCGACCTGGACGGCACCTTCCCAGTAGCGGACGGACACGTTGAGTTCCTGGTCGGGCACGAGGGGCGTCAGGCGCAGCCGCAGGTTTTCGCCGGGGATGGCGAGCGTCCACGCGGCGGGGTAGCGGGCACCCGAGTGCGGGCTCGTCCACGTGTCCGTGACGGCGAGTTGCACGTCGGCGGCGCCCAGGGCGCGCGTGGTGCCGTCGGGGCGCACGAGGGTTCCTTTGCTGAAAGGGCTGGGCCGGTCGCCCGTTTCGCGGAGCTGGTAGTACATGAGTTCGCGGCCATCGGAAAGCTGGAGCGCGAACCAGTCCCAGCCCACCTGCGTGCTGTCGAGGGCGGACGTGCTCCACTCGCGGTCCATCCACGAAAAGCCGTTTACCGCGTACGTGCCGCCGGGCGTGGTGACGGTGCCCGTCGTGGCCAGCCGGGTAAAGGAGTAGTAGAAGGATGCGTTGCCCGCGCCGGCGCCTTTCTGGCTCAGCCCCCGGTCGCCCTGGAGCACGAGGGGTTTTTGGGGCGCGAGTGCCAGGTCAACGGCCACGCCGTCCTGCCGGGCGCGCAGCCGCATGTGCGGCATCCCCTCCGGCCCCTCCTCGACCTGCCAGTCGTCGAGCCAGACGCGGAACGGCGCCGACCGGGCGCCCGCGATGCCGGCGGCGCCGCGCCCGAAGCGCTCGAAGGCGTAGAACTTCTGGGCGCGGGCGTCCGTCAGGCCGAAGTGGGCCATGTAGAGCTGGCGCGTCCGCCACGCCGACGAGTCCTCGTCTGCCGGGCCGGGGGGCGTGAGGGCGATGCGGAAAACCGTCAGCTCGAAGCCGAAGGGCTGCGCGTCCGGCCCGTCGAGGTTGCCGGTGAAGTACCACCACTCGGTTCGGAAGTCGGGGTGCGGGCCGTGGTCGGCGGGAAAGGTGAAGGGGCGCGGCGCGCGGGCGAGGGCATAGCCCGCCGTGTCGGCCCGCATGGCCTCGGCGAGGGAAAGCCGCCGGGTGTCGGGCGCCGGCTCGTGCTGCACGGCAAAAGCCAGCACGCCGAGCGCCGCAAAGGCGAGCACGAGAATCAGGACGAGCAGGCGGGGGGGCATGGGGTTGGTTGGGTTGGTTTGTTGGTTAGGGTGGTTGGGTTGGCGTTATACCAAATCCTGGTGGATAGTGTGTTTTTGTCATGGCGAGCGAAGCGCGGCAATCTCGCCTATTCGAGCACAACAAGCGAGATTGCCACGGCTCCTGCGGAGCCTCGCAATGACACACAAAGCAACCCGACTTGGTATGAGAGCCTGGCGACAAACAACCATCAAACCAACCAACAACAAGCGAGCAAAGCGAGCGTCAACCAACTACGAGCGAGCAAAGCGAGCGAACCACCCCTACTCCTCCCGCAGCGCCCGCGCCGGGTTGGCGCCGGCCATTTTCCACGATGGGTACAGGCCCGCCAGCAGCGCGGCGGCGACGGCCAGGGCGACGGCGCCCGCCAGGATGCCCGGCGAAATGCTGAACTGGAGCGTCCACCCGAAAGAGCGCCGGTTGATGACGTACACGAGCACGCCTGCCAGCACGAGGCCCAGCGGCAGCGACAGCAGCCCGGCGGCCAGCCCCATCAGCCCCGTCTGCGCCGTGACGAGGCGCCACAGCTCGCCGGGCGTGAGGCCCTGGGCGCGCAGCGTGGCCAGCTCGCGCCCGCGCTCGAGCTGGAGCGCCATGAGCGCGCTCAAGACGCCCACGAACGCCACGACGAGCGCCAGCAGCCGCAGTACGCCCGTAATGGCGAACGTCCGGTCGAAAATGCCCATCGAGAACTCGCGCAGGCCCCGGTTGGTGCGCAGAATCACGCTCTGCTGCCCCACCACGCGCGCCCGCGCCCGCTCGACAAGCGTGTCGGCGGAGACGCCGGGCGCGGCGTAGAGCGCCATGCCGGACACGCCGCGATCCCGGTACAGCGTTTCGTAGAGGCTGCGGTACATCAGCACCAGGCCGGCATCGTCGCCGTAATCGTAGAAGACGCCCGCGATGGGGCGGGCCACGCGCCCCCGGTCGGTTTCGAGCCAGAGCGTGTCGCCCGCGCCGACGCCGTGGCGGAAGGCGTAGGGTTCGGAGACGAGCACGGCCTCGCCCCTCCGCACGCGCGGCCACACGCTTTCGGGCCGCTCCCTCTTAAGTCGGTACGACGCCTCCTGCACCTCTCCGCCGCTGATGGCGATGGTGTGCGTGGAACCGTACTGCGTCTCGGTTTCCAGGCTGCGGATGGTGTACGAGGCGCGGGCGCCGGGCGTCGTGGCGAGGGCGCGCACGACGGCGGGCGTCAGGCTCGCGTCGCCGCGCCGGGCGACGAGGCTGGGCGGCTGCGCGTACACGTCGGCCTGGAGGGCGCCTTCGAGCCACACGACGACGGTTTCGCGGAACGAGCCGATCATCACGCCCACGCCAATCGTGGCGGCGACGGCCACGGCGAGGGCGGCCACGGCCACGGCGACGCGGCTCAGGTTGGCTTCGAGTCCGCCCGCCGCCATGCGCCCCAGCGGCCCGGCCACGCGGCCCGCGAGGGGCTGCACCGCGCGGGCAAAGCCCATCACGAAAACGGGCACGACGAGGGCGAAGCCCAGCAGCACGCCCAGCAGGGCGGCGTAGCTGAGGGCCAGCGACGGAATGGGCAGGGCGAGGAAAACGCCGCACGCGGCCATCAGCGCGGCGCCCGCGAGCGTCAAACGGGGCAGGGCGCGGCGCAGCCCGGCCTCGCTCTCGGAGCGTTGCAGCACGGCCATGACGCGCGTGCGGGCGGCCTCGCGGGCCGGCATGAAGGCGGCCAGCAGCGTCGCGCCGATGCCCAGCAGCGCGCCTTTCACGAGGGCGGCGGGCGCGATCTCGCCGCCCCGCACGGCCACGCTCACGTACAGGTCGTTGATGGTCTGCCCCACCATATTCACCAGCCCGCGCCCCAGCACGATGCCGCCGAGCAGCCCGAAGGCCGTGCCCACGACGCCCACGACGAGCGCCTCGCCCAGCACGAGGCGGAACACCTCGGCGCGCAGCACGCCCACGGCCCGCAGCCGCCCCAGCAGCGCCCGCCGCTGGACGACCGAAAACGTCGTCGTGTTATAGACGAGAAAGGTGCCCACCACGAGCGCCAGAAAACTCAGCGCCGTCAGGTTGAGGCGGAAGGCGCGCGTCATGGTTTCGAGCGAGGCCGTGCGCGCCTCGGGCCGCTGGATGCGGGCGCCCGGCGGCAGCAGGGGCCGCACGCGCGCCGCCACGTCGTCGCCCATCAGGTCAATGCGCGACAGGCGCCCGTCCAGCCCCAGCACCTGCTGCGCCGTCGCCACGTCGGCCACGAGCAGGTTTTCCATGGCCCGCGCCGCGCCCTCGTCGCCCGGGCTGATGAGGGCGGCCACGCGCAGGCCGTAGCGCTGCCCCTCGCGGGCCACGCCCAGCGTGTCGCCCGGCGCGACGCCCAGCGCCGCCGCCGCCGGGGGCGACAGAAAAACGGTGCCGGGCGTGGCCATGAACAGGCCGAGTTCGACGCCCTCCGCCGTAAAGGCGCGGAAAGGCGCGTCGGCGAGGGGGTCGAGGCCCAGCAGCGTCATCACCCGCCCGCGCACCACGACGCTGCCCTCGGCCACGGGCGCCGTTTCGCGCACGCCCGCCCCCCGCAGCCGCGCGTACAGCGCCGCATCGAGCGTGCCGCCCGCGCCGACGATCTGGTGCGTCGCCCGCCCCGCCACGGTGTCCGTCGAGGCCGCAAAGGCGCGCGTCGCGCTCGCGTTGGCCAGATCCACCGCCACCACGACGGCCACGCCCAGCGCCACGCCCACGAGCGACAGGAACAGCAGCCACGGGTGCTGGAGCAGGTAACGGGCGCTGGCGCGGGTGAGCATGGGGGTTGGGTAGGTGGCGAGGTGGCGAGGTGGTGGGTGAAGGTCGGCGTATAGTTACGGCGAGGTGGTCTTCGGGACTTCTGGTCTGCCCGGATCAGCGGCACGCACCCGCATCAGCGGCGCGAGCCCACATCAGCAATCCCGCTGGCGTGTCGAAGGGTAGCGAAAAGCGCCCCGCAACCAGCCTCCACCCACCACCTCACCACCCAACCCCTACCCCACCAGCCGGCCCTGCCGCAGCGTCAGCACGCGGTCGGCGTGGCGGGCGAGGCTCTGGTCGTGGGTGACGACGAGCAGGGTTTTGCCTGCCTGCCGCACCAGCCGGTCGAGCAGGTCCACGACGTGCTCGGCGGTTTCCAGGTCGAGGTTGCCCGTCGGCTCGTCGGCGAGGATGAGGGCGGGGCCGTGCGCGAGGGCGCGGGCAATGGCGACGCGCTGCTGCTCGCCGCCCGAGAGCTTGTCGGGGTAGGCCCCCGCCCGGTCTGCCAGCCCGACCTCGGCCAGCAGGGCCGCCACGCGTTCGGCGGCGCCCTTTTCCTGCCCCGTCAGGCTCAGGGGTAGCCGCACGTTTTCGCCCACGGTGAGCGTCGGGATGAGGTTGAACGACTGGAACACGAAGCCGATGTGGCGGCGGCGGAACAGCGTCCGCTCGCGCTCCGAGAGCGCCGTCAGGTCCGTCCCGCCAAACACGACGCGCCCCGCCGTGGGCAGGTCAATGCCGGCGATGAGGTTGAGGAGGGTGCTTTTGCCCGAGCCGCTGCGCCCGAGCAAAAGCGCAAACGCCCCCGCCGCAATCTCCGCCGACACGCCGTCGAGCACGCGCCGCTGCCCGTCGCCCTCGGGAAACTGGCGGACGAGGTTTTCGAGGTGGAGCGAGGCAGCGTGCACGGGCAAGGGGGGCGTGGGGCGAGCCGTACGCGGGCCGCGCGGGGCCAGTGCCGCCGTGCCGGGAATTACCCGGATTTTGGCACCCCGGCGCGGTGGCGGGCCGCCTCGAACAGCAGGATGCCGGCGGCGACGGAGGCGTTGAGCGACTCGGCGGGGCCGTGCATCGGGATGCCCACGAGCACGTCGCAGGCGCGCCGCACCTTGCCCGTCAGCCCCGCCCCCTCGCCGCCGATGGCGAGGGCGACGGCGCGGTTCCAGTCGTAGTCGAAGTACGGCGTCGGCGCCTCGCCCGCCGCGCCCACGATCCAGTAGCCGCGTTCTTTCAGGGCCTCGCACGTCGCGCCCAGGTCTTTCACGCGGGCGACGGGCAGGCGCAGGGCCGTGCCGGCGCTGGCCTTGAGGGCCGTCGCGCCCAGCGGTGCGCTGCCCGTGGCGGGCACGATGGCGCCCCGCGCCCCGGCGGCCACGGCGCTGCGCAGAATGGCGCCCAGGTTGTGCGGGTCTTCGATGCCGTCGAGCAGGACGACGAGGGGTTTTTCGTCGCGCACCGTGTCGTGCGTGGGGGCGATGGCGGCCAGCATCTCGTCCACGTCGGCGTAAGCGAGGGCCGCCAGCGTCGCGGCCACGCCCTGGTGGACGAGTCCGCGCGCGAGGCTGTCGAGTTTCTGGCCGGGCACGAACTGCACGGGCACGCCGGCCTCGCGCGCCTGCCGCACCAGCCCGTCGAGGCCGTGCAGCCCTTTCTGCACCATCACCTTTTCAAGCTGCGCGTCGCCGCGTTCGAGGGCCTCGCGGACGGGGTTGCGGCCCACGAGCAGCGTCGCGTCGTCGGCAGCACGGGGCTTGTTTTTCATGCGTCGGGGTGGGGGGCGGCGGCGAGAAAGTACAGGTACAGGGGCCAGAGCGCGGCAAGGGCGGCAAGGCTGTGGGCTACGAGCGCCGGCCCCCACGCGAGCACGTCGGCCTTTTCAAAGGTACGGCGCACCCAGAAGCCTTTCGCCCGGCGGATCGCGGGCAGCGCGGCAGCGGCGGCGGCGCCGCGCCCGACCTCGCGGCGCGTCTGGCCCGCGCCCGCGTACACGAACGCCCGCCAGCCCTCCTTTTCGGGCAGCGCCGCCAGCAAATCGAAAAAGGCACCGGGCGCCTCGCCGATGCGCTCGCGCAGGTTTACGGTCCACGCCTGCGCGTAATCGCCCACGTACAGGCCCACGGTAAAGCCGTCGGGGTCGAGGCTGTGCGACAGCTGGGCGTCGTGGAGGCGCTTCGAGCCCTGCCGGTAAAAGGCCATCCACAGGTGACTGTGCGAGCCGCCCGCGCCCCAGTCGTTTTTGAGAATGCGGCTGAAGACGTTTTTCTCGGTCTCGAAGGGCAGGCCGTTGGCAATTACCCAGTTCAGCGCCAGGTCGTCGCGGTAGCGCTTGAAAGGCGCCACGACGTGCTGGTCGAGGGCGGGCTTGAGCCGGCGGTACTGCTCGACGTGGGGCTGGTCGCGCAGCGCGGCAAGCGTCGTGAAGGCGTGGGAGGAAAACCCCTCGAAGTGGAGACCGAGGGGTTCGGGAAACGCGAGGGCGTCGGGAAAGCCCGCTGGGGCATCAGGCGAGAATGGCGGCACGGAGGGCGTCGGGGGTGGGCGGGATGGTGGTGGCGCGCCCCGGGGCACGCCGCAGCCGGGCCAGCGTTTCCGGCTCGTCGGGCGCCGCGCCCAGCGCCTTTTGGGCCACGTCGGGGAATTTGGCCGGATGCGCCGTGGCCAGCACCACGAGGGGCGTGCCGTCGCCGGCCCGCGCCCGGTAGCGCCGCGCCGCTTCCAGCCCGACGGCCGTATGGGGGCAGGCGACGTAGCCCGCCTGCCGGTACACGTCGCGCATCGCCGCGAGCGTGTCGCCGTCCCCCACGGTTTCGCCCCGGATGTGACGCGCCATCTCCCCGCCCAGCAGGCGCGTCAGCCGCTCGTAGTTGCTGGGCGCGCCCACGTCCATCGCGTTCGAGAGGGTGCGGACGGAAGCGCCCATCTCCACCTCGCGCCCGGCGAGTCGGTCGGGGAAAAACCGGTTGGCGTTGTGGGCGGCCACGAACTGCCTGACGGGCAGGCCCGCCATCTGCGCCAGCACGCCGCCCGTGAGGTTGCCCAGGTTGCCCGACGGCGTCACGAACACCGCCTCCTCGAAACCGCCCTGCCGGATGGCCTCGACGTAAAACAGCATCTGCGGCAAAAGCCGCCCGACGTTGATGGAGTTGGCGGACGAAAGCGCGACGCCGGCCAGCGCCGGGTCGTGGAACGCCCCTTTCACCATCTGCTGGCACTGGTCGAACGTGCCTTCGACGCGCAGCGCCGTGACGCCCGGGCGCGGCGCCACGAGTTGCCGCTCCTGCACGGCGCTGACCTGCCCGGCGGGAAACAGCAGCACCACGCGGATGCCCGGCAGCCCCGCGAAGCCGTCGGCGACCGCGCTGCCCGTGTCGCCGCTCGTGGCGACGAGAATGGTGAGGGGCGTTTTGTCGGGCCGGACGCCGTCCATCAGCCGCGCCATCAGGCGGGCGCCGAAGTCTTTGAACGAGAGGGTCGGCCCGTGGAAGAGTTCGAGCACGCGCACGCCGTCCCAGTCGCCGCCGCGCAACGCGACGAGTGGAACGGGGAAGTTGAGCGCGTCGCGGACGGCGCGTTCCCAATGGGGCACTTCGCCCGCGAGCCAGGGCGCGAGCACGCCCACGGCGAGGTCGGCAAACGTCGGCGCGTCGCGCCAGCCCCGGGGCAGCGGCGGCACCCTTTCCGGCACGTACAGCCCGCCGTCGGGCGCGAGGCCGTCGAGCAGCGCGGTGCGGAGCGTGACGGGCGGCGCGGCGCGGCGCGTGCTGGTGAAGGTCATGATCGGGTTGGTTGTAAGTCGTGGGTTGTGGGTTGTGGGTGCCTCCCTGCCACTCTTCCACCCATAACAAGCGAGGCGAAGCCGAGCGTACTACAAGCCCGCGCGGCGGGCGTCACCCCA
>CBDUCD010000114.1:0-8213 GCA_965365535.1 uncultured Rhodothermales bacterium
ACGTAGCGGGGGCGGCGGCGCACCTCGTCGTGGATGCGGGCCACGTACAGCCCCAGAATCCCCAGGAAGAATAGCTGGATGCCGCCGAAAAAGAAGCCCACGAAGATGAGCGACGCCCAGCCCGAAATGGCCGATTGCAGCAGGTATTTCACCGCCACCACCCACAGCAATCCCACGAGCGAGAGGCAGGCGACGGCGAGGCCCGAAAAGGCGGCCAGCTTGAGCGGCTTGTCCGAAAACGACGTGAGGCTCACCGATGCCAGGCGCAGCATTTTGCGCAGCGGGTACTTGGTCTCGCCCGCCGCGCGCGGCGCCCGCACGTACGGCACGCCCGTCTGCCGGAAGCCCAGCCACGCCACCAGCCCGCGCACGAAAGGCTGCTGCTCCTCCAGGCGGTTGTAGGCGTCGAGCACGGGGCGCGCCACGAGGCGGAAGTCGCCCGCGTCGAGGGGCAGGTCGAGGTCGGTCATCCACCGGAACAGGCGGTAGAACAGGAGCGCCGTGCCGCGTTTGAACGAGGTCTCGCCCTCGCGTTTGAGGCGCACGCCATAGACCACGTCGTAGCCCGCGCGCCACTTTTCGATCATCTCGCCCACGACGGGCAAGGGGTCCTGCAAGTCGGCGTCAATGACGACGGCGGCGTCGGCGCGGGTAAGCGCCATGCCCGCCGTCACGGCCAGCTGGTGACCGAAGTTGCGCGAAAAGCGGACAAGGGTGTAGCCCGCCCGATCCGCCACGAGCGCCTGGACGCGCGCCGCCGTCGCGTCGCGGCTGCCGTCGTCCACGAGCACCACCTCCGTCACGTCGGGGTGGGCGGCGCGGAACGCCTCGACGGCCTCGACGAGCAGGGGCACCACGGCCTCCTCGTTGTAGAGCGGGATGACGAGGGCGACGGTTTCGCGCGGCAAATCGGACACGGCAGAGGGGCGGCAACTGCCCGGAAGATAGGGCGACGCCCCCGCCTCAGACGCCCACCGCCACGCCTTCGCCCACGAGGGGCAGGCGGACGGTAAAGGTGCTGCCCACGCCTTTCTCGCTCTCGACCTCGACGGCCGTGCCCATCGCCGCGGCGTAGCGCTGCACGAGGGCCAGCCCCAGCCCCGACCCCTCGAACGAGCGCGCCAGCCCGCCCGACTCCTGCTTGAACGGCTCGAAAAGGTGCGGCAGGAAATCCTCCCCGATGCCCACGCCCGTGTCCGCAACCGTCAGCACGGCGGCGCCGTCGGCTTCGGCAAGTTGCACGCGCACCGTCCCCTGCTCGGTAAACTTGATGGCGTTCGAGACCAGGTTGGTGGCGATGCGCTCGACGCCGAACGGATCGGCCACGGTGGGCAGCGACGGCGGCACGTCCACCTCGAGGGTGATGCCCTTGCGCGTGGCGAGCGGCGCCAGCATCTGCGCCGCGTCGCGGATGGACTGCGACAGGTCGAGGGGGGCGGGGTGGAGGGCCACGCCCTCGCTTTCGATGCGCGACAGGTCGAGCACGCTGTTGAGTGTGGCCAGCAGCCTTTTGCCGTTTTCGTCTATGTACTGCACGAACTCCTGCAACTCGCCCTTGACCTCGTAGGAAAGGATCTCGGAAAAGCCCAGGATGGCCGCGATGGGGGTGCGGATTTCGTGGCTCATGTTGTTGAGAATGGCCGACTTGAGGCGCGACGATTCCTCGGCCTTGTCGCGCGCCGTGATGAGTTCGCCTTCGTAGCGGCGCCGCTCCTCGAGAATCACGTCGAGCTGGCGCTTCACCTCCTCGGCCAGCCCCCGGTTGACGCGTTCGAGCTCGGCCTCGCGGGCGCGCACTTCGCGCGTGCGGGCGTCCACGACGGCTTCGAGTTCCTGCTGCCGGCGTTTGAGGTGGCGCACGCGCTGGCGGTAAAAGGCGATGCCCGCGCCCGCAGCGGCCAGCCCGCACAGCAGCCAGAACCACCACGTCTCCGTCACGTGCGGCGCGATGCGGAAGGCATAATGGGCGCCCGTCTCGTTCCACACGCCGTCGGCGTTGGCGGCCTGCACGCGGAAGGTGTACGCGCCCGCGCCCAGGTTGGCGTACGTGTACGAGTGCTCCTGCCCTTCCAGGTTGTGCCAGGCGTCGTCGTGGCCTTCGAGGCGGAAGCGGAACTGCACGCCGTCCGGGTTCTGGAACGAGGGCGCGGCAAAGACGAAGCGCAGGTCGCGCTGGCGCGGCGGCAAGAGGGGGTTGGCGCCCGCGATGGGCGCGTCGCCCGCGCGCACTTCTTCGATATAGACGGGCGGCGGGCGCCGGTTGCGGTAGCGCGACGGGGCGCCGGGCGTCACGGTGGCGATGCCGCCCGCAGTGGCAAAGTAGAGGGTGCCGTTTTTGCCGCGCCACGCCGAGGGCTGCACGCCGCCGTTGACCTCGGGGTCGCGCAGGCCCGCGTGCGTCGAGACGCCGATGGCGTCCACGGGTAGCTGGCGCAGGCGCCCGGCGTCGTAGCGCCCGAAATCCTCCAGCCGGATGCGCACCAGCCCCTGGTTGCTGCCCAGCCACAGAAAGCCCTCGCCGTCGGAGAGGATCTGGATCACCTTGTCGTCGAAAAGCCCGTCGTCCGTGCCGTAGCAGCGGAAGTGCGTGTTGCCGGGCGAGAGGCGGCACAGGCCGCCCTCGTTGAGGCCCGCCCAGAGCGTGCCCGCGCCGTCGAGGTGGAGCGTGAGCACCTCGCGCCGCGTCAGCCCCTCGGCGGGGCCGAACGTCCGCGCCCTGCCGTTTTCGAGGCGCACGACGCCGCCGCCATAGACGGCCACCCACACGGTTTCGCCCGCCGACACGATGGCCGGCACGGGCATCCCCGCCAGCGACGAGTCGAGGCCCGAGAGGTCCTGGACGCGGCCCTCGCTGAACAGGTTGAGGCCCTGCTCGGTGCCGATCCAGACGGTGCCGTCGGCGCTTTCGTGGAGGGCGTACACCACGTCGCTCAAAAGCCCCTGCCGCGTGCCCATGCAGCGGAAGCGCCTGCCGTCCAGGCGGCACAGGCCCTCGCGCAGCGTGGCCGCCCACAGCGTGCCCGCGCGCGTTTCGAGGAGGGACAGGATGGTGCTGTTGTCCTTCAGCCCGCGATGCTGGCCAAAGTGCTCGACGGCGCCGCCGCTGGCGATGTGGTCGAGGCCGCCGCCGTCGGTGCCCGCCCACAGCGACCCGTCGCGGCCTTCGAGCACGGTCAGCACCGAAGAGGTGGCAAGGCCCTCGGGTTTGCCGAAGGGCAGGAAAACGCCCCGGTGCAGGCGCATCAGCCCGCCCGCCTGCATTCCCACCCACACGCCGCCCTCGGCGCCGGCCCCCAGCGCGCTGATGGCGCCGCTGGGCAGCTCAGGGGCAGGCAGGGGGTAGAACTGCCCCTCCACGAGGGCGCACAGGCCCGACCCCAGCGTGCCCACCCACAGCACGCCCGCCGCGTCGGTCGTGAGGGCGGTGGTTTCGGCGCAGGCGGCGGCGCCCGGCGGCGCGAAGGGCACAAAGGCGTCGTGGCGCAGCACCATCAGGCCCGCGTCCGTGCCCGCGAAAAAGCGCCCGTCGGGGGCGAGGTGGAGCGCCCGCACCTCGCCCGCCACCTCGGGCGCCGGTACGACGCGGCTGCCGTCCACGCGCACGAGTCCTGCAAGGGTGCCCGCCCACACGCGCCCCTCGGCGTCGCTGCCAACCGAGATGACGATAGGCGAGGGCAGGCCCTCGTCCGTCGAAAAGCGCGCGGCCCCTTCGCCCTCGATGCGCACGAGTCCTTCCAGCGTGCCCACCCAGACGGCCCGGCCGCGGGCGTGGAGCGCGCGCACGTCCACGTCGCCGGTTTGCAGCACGCGCCGGAAAAAGGCGCCATCCCAGCGGGCCAGGCCGCGCGTCGTGCCCACCCAGATGCCGCCCTCGGCGTCCTCGGCCAGCGCCGTCACGTCGTTGGAAGGCAGGCCGGCGTGCTGCGCCGCCTTGAAAACGGTGAAATGGTGGCCGTCGAAGCGCACGACGCCTTCCTGCGTGCCCAGCCACAGGTAGCCGTTGCGGGCCTGGAGTACGGCCGTGACCGAGCTTTGCGGCAGCCCGTCGGCCTTCGACCAGCGCGTCTGCGTGTACTGCGTGGGAAAACCCTCGCCCGGCACGAGGGGCCGTGCAGGCTGCGCCCGCCCCGGCAGGGCGGCGGCAGAAATTGCCATCAGGCAGAGGGTGAGGGAAAAAATTTTCATCGCGCGCGGCAGGGCTCAAAAGGCCCGAACGGGCCTCTACAGGCTATTTCGGTGGAATAGGCCACGGGTTAAATGTAACAGTCGTGATGGGGGGCGAAAAAAACTTGCCACGCCACTTAAGTCGGCACGCTGGGCGCCGATGGGGGGGGCAAGGGGGGAGGTCCCCCACTTTTCTCATCAGTTCAAACAGAGAGGTTTTATGACCAAGCACAGCCTGGTAGGGCTCAGCCTGCTTCTCCTCGGGGGAGTTATCGGCCTGAGTGCCTGCGACAGTAACATGGGCGGGGTGCAAGAAGAGAGTGTGGTAGCCAGCGCGAAAACGGGCAAACTGCGCCACGGCGCCCTCCTGCCCGAAATCGGGTCTGGCAAAACCGGTGCCGACAGCGTGACGCTCGTCATCGGCAACGACCCGGTGTACGAGCAGGAGCGCATTTTCCGCCGCTACCGCATTTTCCGCAGCTACCGCATTTTCCGGCGCTACGAACTCGGCGACGCCGTGGACGGCGAAGTCATCACCGTCGGCCCCGAGGAGCTTCAGGCGCTGCTCGACTCGCTCGAAAACGACCCGTCGGTCGCGTGGATCGAACCCGACTTCGACGTGTCGTTCGACGACATGATGGCCGGCACGTGGGTCGAGAAAGACCAGAAGAAATCCTGGGGCATCGGCGAGAGCAAGGCCGACGGCTCGTACTACAAGGCGGGCGACAAGAAGGACGAGAAGGGCGTGCCCGACGTGGATCTCTACGTGTTCGACGGCGGCGTCGAAAACCCCGACATCAACGTCGTCGAGTGCCTGGAGATGAAGGCCGACGCGTTCCAGCCGTGCGTCAGCCTGCGCGACTTCGACGGGCACGGCACGGCCGTGGCGGGCATCGCGGCGGCGATGGACAACAACGTCGGCCTCGTGGGCACGGCGCCCGGCGCGCCCGTGCGCGTGATGCGCACCCTCAACGCGGCAGGCTTCGCGTCCGAGTCGCGCATCGTCAAGGCGCTCGACTTCGTGATCGAGCGCAAAAAGGCGAACCCGGCGCGGCCCATCGTGGTCAACCTGAGCCTGGGCGCCTACATCGGCTCGCTCGAGTTCACCGCCCTCGACGAGGCCGTGCAGGCCGCCATTGACGCGGGCATCACGGTTGTCGTGTCGGCGGGCAACGACGGCGCGCTGGCGTCGCTCTACAGCCCGGCGCACGTGCTGGGAGCCATCACCGTGGGCGCCTACAACAAGGACAAAAAGCTGTCGGACTTTTCCAACCGCGGCCTGTTCGTGGACCTCCTCGCGCCGGGCGAAAACCTCGAAATGCTCTTCAGCGGAGCCGAGGCCGGGCGGATGCTGCGCGACTCGGGCACGAGCTACGCCGCGCCGCACGTGGCCGGCGCCGCCGCCGTCGTGCTGGCCGCCCACCCCACGTGGACGCCCCAGCAGGTGCGCGACTACCTCGTGAGCAAGGCCCGCGACGTGTCGTCGGTGTGGGGCACCACGCGCAAAGCCCTCAACATGGACAAGATGGGCGAGCCGTCGAAAGGAGGCCATGACGATGACGACGACTGAGGCGTGCCTCTAGACGCTGGAGAAGGCCCTGACGGTAGCTGACCGCCCGGCAGGACGGCTCCAACCAATTCCCGGTTCGGCTGTGGCTGAGCCGGGAATTTTTGATTGGTACGGCGCCTGCCGTCCCCGCCGGCGCCTTCCGGGGGCACGGCTTTGTGCCCCGGCGCAGACGAAAAGGCCGCCCCCGTCCGTAACATGAGGGCACGTCTGCTCCGCCACCACCCGTTTTCATGAGCACGTTTGCCGTTTACCTCCGGCTGGGAATCGAACACATCACCGACCCGAAGGGCTACGACCACATCCTGTTCATCATCGCCCTCGGCGCCGTGTACGCGCTTTCGGACTGGCGGCGGCTGCTCTGGCTCGTCACGGCCTTTACCGTCGGCCACTCGGTCACCCTGGCCCTCGCCACGCTGCGCCTCGTCGCGGTAGATGGCGCCTTTGTCGAGGCGATGATCGCGCTCACCATTTTCGTGACGAGTGGGCTGGGCATCTGGCAGACCGAGCGGGGGCGGCAGGCGTACCGCGTCGTGCGCGACCCGGCGCGCTTCAAGTACGCCCTCGCCCTCGTGTTCGGACTCGTCCACGGGCTGGGCTTCTCGACGTTTCTGCGCAGCATTTTGGGCGAGGAGGACAGCCTGTTCGTGCCCCTGCTCTCGTTCAACCTGGGCCTCGAAGCCGGCCAGATCCTCATCCTCGTCGCGTTTCTGCTCGTTTCGTTCGCCGTCGTGCGGCTGGTGCGCGTCGAGGCTTCGACGTGGACGTTCGTGGTGCTGGGCGGCACGGCGGGGCTATCGCTCGTGATGCTGCTCGAGCGCCTGCCCGCGCTTTTCGGGTAACCTGACGCCGCCGCCCTCGTACCGACGCGGCTCCTTTTTCCAACCTCCCATCCCTCACATGAACACACGCTTCCGCTGCGCCGTGCTGGCCGTCTGCCTGCTGGCCGCCCCGTCGCTGCGCGCCCAGAACTGGCGCAACACCGACCCCGACGCCCAGACCAACCTGTCCACCTTCCGGCAGATGGACGAGTGGCCCGACCCCAACCAGTACCGGTCGGCGTCGGGGATGCCCGGCCCGCAGTACTGGCAGCAGCAGGCCGATTACGTCATCAAAACCGAGCTCGACACGCTCAACCACCGCGTCACGGGGTCGGAGCGCGTCACGTACCACAACAACTCGCCCGACGACCTGCCCTTTCTCTGGGTGCAGCTCGACCAGAACGTCAACTCCCTCGAACACAGCCGCACGTACGCCGCGAAAGGCGCGCTGCCCGAGCGCGTCAGCCCGCAGTACCTCCAGTTTGTCGGGCTCGACAACTTCGACGGCGGCGACGAGGTGACGCGCGTCCAGCTCGTGGGCGAGGGCGGGCGCCTCGCCGATGCCGACTACCGCATCAACGGCACGATCATGAAGATCAAGCTGCCCGCGCCGCTCAAGTCCGGCGAAAAGGTGCAGTTCGAGGTGGACTGGAGCTACAACGTCCCCGACGAGGGGCGCGGCGCGAAAGAGCGCGTGCGCGACGGCTGGCTCTACGAAATCGCCCAGTGGTTTCCGCGCATGAGCGTTTACGACGACGTGAACGGCTGGCAGACCGAGCAATTCCTGGGGCGCGGCGAGTTCTACCTCAACTTCGGCACCTACGACGTGTCCATCACCGTGCCGTGGAACCACATCGTGGACGCGACGGGCGTGCTCCAGAACGCCGACGAGGTGCTCACCAGAACGCAGCGCGACCGCCTCGAAATGGCTTATAAAAGCGAGGAGCCCCAGTTCATCATCCGCCCCGAGGAGGTGATGACGGCGGCCAGCCGGCCCAAGACGAGTGGCCAGCTCACGTGGCACTTCAAGGCCGAAAACGTGCGCGACTTCGCGTGGGTGTCGTCCAAGACGTACGTGTGGGACGCGGCGGGCTTTCGCTACCCCGAGGAGCCGGGCCGCCTCGTCCAGCTCCACTCGCTCTACCCGCGCGACGCGATGCCGCTGTGGGACAAGGCCTCGACGCGCGCCATCGCCCAGACGATGCGCACCTACGGGCGCCTCGCCTTCCGCTACCCCTACCCCAAGGCCGTGAATGTCCACGGGCCCGTTTTCGGGATGGAGTACCCCATGATCGCCTTTTGCGGCGCCCGCCCCGCCCCCGACGGCACCTACAACGACGCCCTCGAACGCGCCCTCATCGGCGTGACGATCCACGAAGTCGGCCACAACTGGTTTCCCATGATCGTCGCCTCCGACGAGCGCAAGTGGACGTGGATGGACGAGGGCCTCAACTCGTTTCTCGAGTTCTACGGCGAAAACGACTACGCCCGCCACTACAACGGCACCTTCTGGACGCAGACGCCCGACGGCGTGTGGCCGCAGAACACGCTGCGCGGGCCGGCCAAAAACATCGTCGGCTACATGCGCGACCCCGACCAGGTGCCCATCATGACCGAGAGCGACCTCATCCACCGGCAGTTCGGCAACAACGGCTACGCCA
>CBDUCD010000115.1:0-8191 GCA_965365535.1 uncultured Rhodothermales bacterium
GCGCGGCAGCGTGACGAACAATTCGCCGCGTCTCAGGCCACTTCGGCAAGCGCCCCGCAGGCGCGTTCGAGGGCGGCGCGCAGCTTTTCGAGGTGGACGGGCTTGGCCACGTAGTCGTCCATGCCGGCGTCGCGGCACGTCTGCCGGTCGCCTTCGAGGGCGCTGGCCGTCATGGCGATGATGACGGGCTGCGCGACTTCCATCTGCCGGATGCGGCGCGTGGCGGCGTAGCCGTCGAGTTCGGGCATCTGCACGTCCATCAGGATGGCGTCGTAGGGGCGCCCGGCGGTGGCGGCCTGCGCGACGGCCTCGACGGCCTCGGCGCCGTTTGCGGCCACGTCGGCGCGCAGTCCCAACCGGCTCAGCATCCGCAGGGCCACCTTCTGGTTGACGAGGTTGTCCTCGGCCAGCAGCACGCGCAGCGGCGGCAGCGGCGCCTCGGCGGCGTCGGGGTGCGGCAGCGGCGGGCGCGGGGCGGCGCCCAGCAGGGTGGCCAGGGTGCGGCGCAGGGCGGCCTGCTTGGCAGGTTTTGCCAGCCCCGCGTCGAAAGGCGCGGCAGGCGCGGGCGGCGCGCCCAGCCCCACGAGCGGCAGCGCCGGGTGGCCCGCCCGCAGCGCGCCCGCCAGCGCCGCCCCTTCGGGGCCGGCGTCCACCACGGCCACGTCGAACGGGCTGGTGGCGGCCAGCGCCCGCGCCTCGGCGCTGCTGCGCGCCACGGCCACGCGCATCCCCTCGCGCGCGAGCTGCCCGGCCACCATGCGGCAGGCGGCGCTGCTGCCGCCTGCAACCAGCACGCGGCGCCCGTCGAGGGGTCGCTTCGGGGCGGGCAGCGCGGCGGCCTCGGCCTCGAAGGTGAACCAGAACGTCGAGCCCTGGCCCGGCGCGCTTTCGACGCCCATCGTGCCGCCCATCGCCTCGGCCAGCCTTTTCGAGATGGCCAGCCCCAGGCCCGTCCCGCCGTAGCGGCGCGTCGTCGAGGCGTCGGCCTGCACGAAGGCCTGGAAAAGCTGCCCCTGCTGCGCCGTCGTCAGCCCGATGCCCGTGTCCTCGACCTCGACGCGCACGCCGACGCGGCTCGCGGGCAGCGCCTGCGCCCCGACGCGCACGACGACCTGCCCCGACGGGGTGAACTTGACGGCGTTCGAGACGAGGTTGACGAGCACCTGCCTGACGCGCGTGGGGTCGCCCACGAGGCTGGGCGGCACCTCATCGCCCACGAAGTAGGCCATCTCCAGCCCTTTCTCTGCCGCCCCCTGCGCGACGAGGTCGAGGGCTTCTTCGACGGCCAGCGCCACGTCGAAGGGGTGGCGCTCCAGGTTCACCTTGCCGGCTTCGATTTTCGAGAAGTCGAGAATGTCGTTGATGATGGTCATGAGCGCGTCGCCCGAGACGCGGATGGTCTCGACGAACTCGCGCTGCTCGGCGCCGAGCGGCGTGTCGAGCAGCAGGCCCGTCATGCCGATGACGCCGTTCATGGGCGTGCGGATTTCGTGGCTCATCGTCGCCAGGAACTCGCTTTTGGCGCGGGCGGCGGCGAGGGCGTCCTCGCGGGCGCGGCTGAGGTCGGCGTTGGCGGCTTCGGCGCGTTCCTTTTCGCAGCGCAGCTCGGCGGTGCGGCTTTCGACGGCGGCGGCGAGTTCGCGGCCCTGCCGGCGCAGGCGCCGCGTGTTGAGCTTCCAGCCTTCCACGACGGCGCCGGCCAGCGCGGCCAGCAGCAGAAAGGTGAACCACGGCGTCTGCCAGAACGGAGGGCGCACGGTAAACGTGAACTCAGCCGGCTTGGCCCAGCGCCCCGACGCGTCGCCGGCCTGCACGACAAACGTGTACGTGCCGCCGGGCAGCGCCGGGTACGTGACGCTGCGCTCGGCCACCGCCGGGCTCCAGTCGGCGTCGAGGCCGTCGAGGCGGTAGCGGTAGCGCAGGCCCGAAGGCCCCACAAAGGAGGGCGCCGTAAAGGTAAAGGTGACGTGGCTGGCGGCTGCCGGCAGGCGCAGCCCCACGGGCAGGCCCGTGCTGTCGTGGCCGGCGGCGTAGCGGGCCCACGAGCGGGCGCCAAAGTGCAGGCGCACGCCCGTGAGGTAGGTGCGGAACGGCGTCGCCGCGCGCTGCTGCGCCGGGCTGTAGCGGAAGGCGCCCGTGGGCGTGCCGATCCAGAAAAAGCCCTCGCGGTCCCAGAAGGCCGCGCCGAAGTTGGTTTCGATGGCCGTGAAGCCGTCCTCGGCGCCCCAGGTGTGGAGGTCGGGCGGCGCGTCGGGGCGCACGCGCAAAGGGTCGAAGCGGGCTACGCCCCGGTTGGTGCCCACCCACAGGTGCCCGTCGGGGCCGCGCACGAGAAAGTAGAGCGCGGCGCCCCGGTGCAGGCCCGCAAGCGGAAACGCCCGGGCGCCCTCCGGCCCGATCCGCACGAGGGCGCCCTCGCCCATGCCGATCCACACGAAGCCCGCGTCGTCCTGGGCGATGGCGGTGGGGTTGCGCTGCGGCCCGCCCACGGCGACGGGTTGCCAGGCGGCGCCGTCGAAGCGGGCCACGCCGCCTTCCGAGGCCACCCAGAGGGCGCCGTCGCGCGCCTGGAACAGGCGGCTCACGTAGCCCGCCGGCACGCCCTCGGCCCCGCCGTACACGCGGGCCACGCGCGCGCCGTCGAGCCGGGCGATGGCGCCGTCGGTGCCGGCCCAGATGCTGCCCGCCGCGTCCGCGAGCACGGCCGTAACGATGCCGGCGGGCATCCCATCGGCGGGGGTGTAGTGGTAGGCGCGGGCGCCGTCCACGCGGTGGAGGCCGAGGGGGCTGCCCGTCCACAGGCGCCCCTGCGCGTCGAAGGCGAGGGCGCTGTAATACGTGGTGGGCGGCAGCAGGTCGGGGTGGAAAGGCGACCACGTGCCGCCGTCGAGCCGGAAGACGCCCCGGTCGGTGCCGGCCACGCGCTGCCCCTGCGCGTTCTGGGCAAAGGCCCACACGGCAGGCGTAGTCAGGCCCTGCGGCGCGGCATAGTGCACGAACTGGTCGCCGCCGTACCAGGCCAGCCCGTGCCCGCGCACGCCGTACCACAGGCTGCCCTCGGTGTCCACGTACATCGAGCGCACGGGCGCCGGCCCCCACTCGGCGGGCCGGGGCAGCGCCAGAATAGGCGCGGCGGCGCCCTTTTCGAGGCGGTACACGTTGCCCATCTGCGTGCCCATCCACAGCGTACCCTGCGGGCCTTCGGCAAGGGCACTCACCCATTCGCCCGCAGCCTCGTGGGGCAGCGGGTACGCCTCGACGCGTCCGCCCTGCACGCGCGCGGCGCCCCGCCCCACGGTAATCCACACGCCCCCCGCGCGGGCGGCCACCACCAGCCCGACGCGGTTGGCGGGCAGGCCGTGGGCCGTGGTGAGGGTGTGGAAACGGTGCCCGTCGTAATGGCTGAGGCCGGCGGAAGTGGCAAACCAGACGGCCTGGTCGGCGGTGGCGATGGCCAGCACCTCGTCGCTGGCCAGCCCGTCGGCGGCGCGCCAGCGGCGAAAGGTTTTGCCGTCGAAGGCGATGACGCCCTCGCCGTCGGTCGTCGCCCAGACGCGCGGGCCGTCCGTTGCGACGGACGTGAGGTAGCGCGTGGTGCCGATCACGTCGGCGCCGTACGAGCCGAAGTGCCGCCCGTCGTACACCGTCAGGCGGCCCGGGCTGCCCATCCACAGGCGCCCGCGCGCGTCGGTGGCGGTGCTCAGCACCCAGTTGCGCGGCAGCCCGTCGGCGGTCGTGAACGTGGTAAAGGTGTGGCCGTCGAAGCGCGTGAGGCCGCCCTCGGAGCCGAACCAGAGAAAGCCCCGGGCGTCCTGCCCGATGCCGTTCACGTCCAGCTGCGGCAGCCCGTCCTCGAGCCCGTACAGGCGGACGTACGACTGCTGCGCCGCGGCGGCGCCTGCCAGCAGGCATCCGGCAGCGAAAAGCACGAGCGGGCGAAACGGCATGGCGACAGGTGGACGAGGCAGCGTTTACATCGGCGGGCCCTGCGGAAAACCTAAATGGATCTTTATGCCCCGGCGCCTTTTTCCAGCTTTTCTTTCTGCCTATTCCCCTTTTCTATGCTTACCCAGCACACGTTCGCCATTATCGGCGCGGGCAACATGGGGCGCGCCATCATTGGCGGGCTGCTCAAAGATGGCCGCCTCGCGCCGGGCCGCATCCGCGCCACGCGCCGCACGCCCGCCCTGCTCGACGCCCTCGCCGCGCAGTTTCCCGGCCTCGTCACCACGACCGACAACGCCCACGCCGTGCGCGACGCGAGCGTGGTCGTGCTGGCCGTGAAGCCGCAGAACGTGTGGGACGTGGTGGAGGACGTGAAAGGCGCCCTCACCGCCGACGCCCTCGTGCTGACGACGCTGGCCGGCATCACGACGGCGTCCGTCGAGGCGGCGCTGGGCGGCCACCGCGCCGTCATCCGCACGATGCCCAACACCCCCGCTCTGGTAGATGCCGGCGCCACGGCGATTGCCGCCGGGCGCTTTACGACGCCCGAGCACCTGGCCCTGGCGCGGCAGGTGTTCGAGGCCGTGGGCCTCGTCGAGACGGTGCCCGAGGCGCTCATGGACGCCGTGACGGGGCTTTCGGGCAGCGGCCCGGCCTACATCTACATGATTATCGAAGCCCTCACCGACGGTGGCGTCAAGCAGGGGCTGCCGCGCGCCATCGCCCACAAGCTGGCCGCGCAGACCGTGTACGGCGCCGCCAAGCTGGCCATCGAGACGGGCAAGCACCCGGCGATTCTGCGCGACGAGGTGACGACGCCCGGCGGAACGGCCATCGCCGCCGTGGCCGACCTCGAATCGCACGGCCTCCGGACGATGCTCATCAACGCCGTCGCCACGGCCACGGCGCGCTCGCACGAACTCAGCCGTCCGCGGGAGTAGGCGGGGCGGTTTCGTCCGGCGCGCGGCGCAAAAGGTTGGGCACGAAGTAGCTCACGACGAGCAGCACGGCGCCGGCGGCGAGAAACAGCAGCGTCCGCGCCAGCAGGCTGAGCTGGGGCAGATCCAGCAGCAGCAGCTTGCCGATGGCGACGACGAGGGTGGCCAGGCCCGTCAAGCGCAGCGCCGCCGCCTCGCGCCGGACGCCCAGCGCCACCGCCCCGAGCCCCACGACGCCCCACGCGACCGACGCCCACGCGCCGCCGCCGGAGAGCCCGCCCAGCGTGTAGAGCAGCCACTGGAGGCCGAGGGCGTACACGAGCAGAAACGCGACGCGGCCCATCCGCAGCGCGTACACGCCCCCCGCCAGCAGCGCGAGCGTTGCCAGCAGCGCCCACACCTGCACGTTGAAAAAGGGCTGGCGGCCCGCCGTCTCGGCAGCCATGTAGGTAGCCGCGCCCAGGCCCGTAGCGCCGAGGATGGTGCGCGCCGCGAACCGGGCGCCGCGGTCGCCGGGGGCGCTGAAAAAGGCGAGGGCCGCTCCGGCAAAGGCCGGCCCGACAAAGTCCACGGCGTTTTCCATCCGCACCACCCACCCTACCGCGAACAGCAGCGCGGCCGCAATGGCGAGCGCCTGCCGGGCGGCGGGGGCGGGCCGCGTGAGGGCTGCCGCGGCCACGTAGGGCAGGGCGAGGGCCATGCCCAGCAGCCCCGTCGCGTGCCCGCCCAGCCGCCAGGCGTACGCGCTGCCCGTCCACAGGAGCGCCGCCGCGAGCACCGCCAGCACCCCCTCGGCATCGCCGTAGGCCGCGCGCTGCCGGGGCGCGAGGGGCAGCAGCGTGGCAGCGGCCCAGACGAGCCCGACGCCCATCTGAAACGCCATCTTTTCGCTCCACGGCGCCGCGTCGGGAAAGGCGTAGGCTGCCGCTGCCGCCAGCACCGCCGCGCCGCCCAGCGACAGCGCTGCCAGCAGCGACCGCCACCCGAACCGCAGGAAAACCGCGCTGCCGCCCGCCAGCACTATCGCTACGTAAGCCATCAGCCCCACGAGGGTGCCCGCGTCGCGGTTGAGCAGAAACGGCGTGCCCAGCCCGCCCAGGACGGCCACGACGGACAGCACGGCGCTGCGTCCCATCACGGCCAGCCCGAAGCCCAGCGCCGTCACCGCCGTCATGAGCACAAAGGCAAGCGTGTAGCCCACGAGGCCGTAGAGCTGGAAGGCGGCGAACAGGCTGGCGTACAGCGCCGCGATGCCGCCGCCCTGGAGCACGAGCGACAGCTCGGCGCGGCGCGTGCGCAGCAGCCCGCCGCCGCCCACGAGCGCCAGCCCCAGCGCCACGCCCATCCCCACGCGCACCGCCGGCCCGATCCACCCCTGGTCAATGGAATATTTGAGCAGAAACGCGACGCCCAGCAGCAGCAGCGCGATGCCGATGCGCGCCAGCACGTCGGCGCTGCCCAGCGCCGCCACGCGCTCGGACAGCGGGACGCGCCGGGCGGCAGGCACGACGGGCACGCGGCGCGGCGGCACCGGGCGGACGGGCGCGGCGCCGCGCAGCGCCGCCACCTCGCGCCCCAGGCGTTCCACTTCGGCTTCCAGGCGGGCCAGGCGCCCGGTGAGGCTGTCGCCGGCAGGCGGTTCCATACGCGCAGCAAAAGGTGTCGCCCAAGATACTCTCCGCGCCCTCCTGCCACGCCGCCCCCTTCCGACCTCCAGTTTCAGGCCTCCAACCTCGCCTTGCCCCTTCGCAACCCCTCCCCCCCTCCCGCGTTGGGCTGGCTCTTTTCGTGCTCCGCGCCATGATTACCCTGGTTGACTACGGCATCGGCAACGTCCGCTCGCTCGAAAAGGCGCTTGTCGCCGTGGGCGTGCCCGTCCACCGGACGCGCAGCGCGGACGCTATCCGGCGGGCCGAAAAGCTCGTCGTGCCCGGCGTGGGCGCCTTTGGCGCGTGCATGGATACCGTCCGCGCGATGGGGCTGGAGGCGCCCATCAAGGGGGCCGTGGCCGATGGCGTGCCCCTGCTGGGCGTGTGCGTGGGGATGCAGATGCTGTTCGAGACGAGTGCGGAGATGGGCGCGCACGAAGGGCTGGGCCTGCTGCCGGGCGCCGTCACGCGCTTTCCCGACGGCATGACCGAGGACGACGAGGACCCCTTGACGGGCGTGCTCACCCAGCGGCGGCTGAAGGTGCCCCACATGGGATGGAGCCCCCTCACGCCGCGCGCGCCCTCGCCCCTACTCGACGGGCTGCCCGCCGGCACGCACTTCTACTTTGTCCACTCCTACCACGCCGCCCCCGCCGAACCCGCCGACGTGCTGGGCGCGGCGCATTACGGCGTGGACTTTGCCGCCGTCGTGGGGCGCGGGCGCGTGTTTGGCGCCCAGTTTCACCCTGAAAAAAGCCAGCAGGCGGGCCTCCGGCTGCTGCGCAACTTTGCCCGGCTGACGTTTTAGCCGGCCCCTGCCATGCTTCTCGTCATTCCCGCTATTGACCTGCGCGGCAAACGCTGCGTGCGGCTGCACCAGGGCGCCTACGAGCGCGAAACGGTGTACTTCGACGACCCCGTGCGGATGGCGCGGCTGTGGCGCGTGATGAACGCCAAGACGCTCCACGTCGTGGACCTCGACGCGGCGCGCGGCGGCTCGTCCGACTGCGCCGACAACCGCGACGTCATTGCCCGCATTGCCGCCGAGCTCGACATCCCCGTCCAGATGGGCGGCGGCATCCGCACGATGGAGGACATCCAGCAGGCCCTCGACGCGGGCGTGTACCGCGCCATTCTGGGGACGGCGGCCGTGCGCAACCCCGACCTCGTCGAGGAGGCCGTGGCGCGCTATGGCTGCTCGCGCGTGGCCGTCGGCCTTGACGCGCGCGACGGCGAGGTGCGCGTCTCGGGCTGGCTCGAAGGCTCGGGCGTGGACGCCGTCGCACTCGCCCTCGACCTGGAAAAGCGCGGCTGCCGCCGTTTCATCTACACCGACATCGCGCGCGACGGCACGCTGGAAGGCCCCAACCTCGACGCCTACCGCGCCCTCGGGCAGCAGCTCACAAAGGCCCGCATCACGGCCTCGGGCGGCGTGGGCGGCTACCGCGACCTGCTCGCCCTCGGCACGCTGGCCGAGTACCGCGTGGACTCGGTCATCGTGGGCAAGGCGCTCTACGAAAATCGCTTTCCCTGCCAGCAGTTCTGGTGCTGGCACCGCAAAGAGGACGTGGACCTCGTCCACGTCAGCACCGCGCCGCTCGTCTCCAGCGTGCCGGACTGCTGAGGTGGGGCGCGGGTGGCGGGCCACGGGCAAGGGCG
>CBDUCD010000116.1:0-8147 GCA_965365535.1 uncultured Rhodothermales bacterium
AGAGCAGCCCTTCGAGGGCGTCGCGCACGTCCTGGATGGCGTCGTAGATGATCGAATACGTGCGGATGTCAATCTCCTCGCGCTCGGCCAGGGCGCGGGCGCCGGGCGTGGGCCGCACCTGGAAGCCGATGATGACGGCATCGGAGGCCGAGGCCAGCATCACGTCGCTTTCGTTGATGGCGCCCACGCCGCTGTGGATGATGGAAACGGCCACCTCGGCTTCGGAAAGCCGTTGCAGGCTGTCCGAGAGGGCCTCGACGGAGCCGCCCACGTCGGCTTTGATGATGAGGTTGAGCTCGCGGAAGTCGCCCAGCGCCAGGCGCCGCCCGATCTCGTCGAGGGTGATGTGCTTGCGCTGCCGCAGCGACTGCTCGCGGGCGATCTGCTGGCGGCGCTGCGCGATGTCGCGCGTTTCGCGCTCGTCGTCGAGCACGACGAAGCGGTCGCCCACCTCGGCGGCGCCCTGGAAGCCCAGAATGGTCACGGGCTCGCCCGGCCCCACCTCGTCCACGCGCGCGTCGCGTTCGTCGAACATGGCGCGCACGCGCCCGCTGTGGACGCCCGCCACGAACGTGTCGCCCACGCGCAGCGTGCCGTTCTGGACGAGAATCGTCGCCACGACGCCGCGCCCCTTGTCGAGCCGGCTTTCGATGACGATGCCCTGCGCATTCCGGTTGGGGTTGGCCTTGAGGTCGAGCAGGTCGGCCTGGAGCAGCACCTTGTCGAGCAGCGCGTCCACGCCCGTGCCTTTTTTGGCCGACACGAGGGCCGACTGCACCTCGCCGCCGTACTCCTCGACGAGGACGCCGTGGTCGGAAAGCTGCTGCATCACGCGCTGCGCGTTGGCCTCGGGCTTGTCAATCTTGTTGATGGCCACGACGATGGGTACCTCGGCGGCCTTGGCGTGGTTGATGGCCTCGATGGTCTGCGGCATCACGGCGTCGTCGGCGGCGACGACGAGAATCACGATGTCCGTTGCCTGGGCGCCGCGGGCGCGCATGGCGGTAAAGGCTTCGTGGCCCGGCGTGTCGAGAAACGTGATGCCCTGGCTGCCGCGCTCGACGTTGTAGGCGCCGATGTGCTGGGTGATGCCGCCCGCCTCGCCCGCGACCACGTTGGCGGCGCGGATGTAGTCGAGAAGGGACGTTTTGCCGTGATCCACGTGGCCCATGATGGTGACCACGGGCGGGCGCGGCTCCAGGCTTTCGGGCGCGTCCTCCTCTTCTTCGAGGTCTTCCTCCTGGAACTCGGTGATGAACTCGACCTCGTAGCCGAACTCGTCGGCCACGATCTGGATGGTGTCGGCGTCGAGGCGCTGGTTGATGGAAACCATCATGCCCGACGAGAGCAGCATCCCGATGACTTCGTTGACGCCGACGCCCATGAGATTGGCCAGCTCGCCCGTCGAGATGAACTCCGTCACGCGGAGCACGCTTTCCTGGCTGCGCTCGGTTTCCTCCATGCGCTCGCGCTGGGCGGCGCGCTCGTCGCGGCGCAGGCGGCGGCGGCGCTGCCGGGTGCGGCCGGCGCCCTGCTCGAGTTCGCGCTTGGTATCGGTCAGCGACTGCTCCACGTCGGCGGCGTCCACCTGCGGGCCGCCGCGCTTGCGTTTGCCCTTGCGGCCCTTGTCGTCGGCGGCAGCGGCGGGCGTCGTGGCGGGGCGCCCGGCCTGGCTTTCCTGGAACGCCTTTTTGAGCGCCTCGGCGCTGGCCTCGATGGGCGCAGCTTCTTCGCCCTTGCGCTTGCGCTTGCGCTTGCGCCCGCTGACGCCGCTCGTGCCCAGCGCGCCCAGGTCAATGGTGCCCAGCACCTTGGTGCCGCGCAGCTTGTAGCGGTCGGCGGTGAGCAGGCTGTCGGGCGTGGCCTCGCCGTCGCCCTGGGCAGACGCCTCGTCCTCCTCGGCCGCGGGTGCTGCCGTTTCCTCGGGCGCGGCTTCGGGCGCCGAAGCCACGGCTTCCGCGCTTTCGGGCTCGGGCGCCGGGGTTTCCTCTTCTTCGGCAACAGGCGCGGGCGCGGCTTCGGCGGGCGCCGGCACGCTTTCGGCCACGGGCACCCCTGCTTCGGGCGCCGGGGTTTCTTCTTCGGCAACAGGCGCGGGCACCTCCACGGGCACCCTTTCGGGTTCCGGCTCGGGCGTGGGCTCGGGCGCCGGCGCGACGGGTGCCGGCGCAGGCGGCGCGGCAGGCGCGGGGGCGGGCGCAGCAGGCGGCGGCGCGGAGGCGACGGGCGCCGGGGCGGCCTGCTCGGCAGCCTCCATCTCGGCGTGCACCTGCTCGCGCAGCTTGCTCAGCCGGGCCGCCGCGTCGCGGTCCTGCTTGAACTCTTCGAGCAGCGCCAGATAAGCGTCCTCGCGGGTGATCTTCGCGTTCAGATCGCCGCTTTTCCCCGTCACCGCATCGGCGTAGCCGTGCGTTTTGAGAAAGTCCCGGATGGTCTGCTCACCTACGTTGAGCTCTTTCAGGACTTTGAAAAGGCGGGGGGCTTTAAACGTGCTGCTCATACAGTAAAGTTAACAATCTCAGAAAGGTACGGGCAAATGCCCGGTCAGGCCGTCGCCTCGCCCTCTTCGTCGAACTCGGCCCGGATGATGGCGATCACCTGCTGCGCCTGCTCGCGCGTGAAACCCGACCGGCGGGCCAGCTCCTCGGGCGAGAGTTCGAGCACCGCCCGCGCGCTGTCGCAGCCGATGTCGCGCAGGCGCTGGATGATTTCAGCAGGCATCTCGTCGGCAAACTCGGTGATCTCGACGTCCTCCTCCTGGGCGCCGATTTCGCGGTAGATGTCTATTTCGTAGCCCGTCAGGCGCGAGGCCAGCTTGATGTTGATGCCGCCCTTGCCAATGGCCTGGCTCACCTCGTCGGCCCGCACGACCACTTTGGCGCGCTTGATGGCGTCGTTCAGCGTCACGCTGAGGGGCTTGGCCGGCGCCAGCGACCGCTTGATGAGTTCGACCGAGTCGGGCGACCAGTTGATCACGTCAATGCCTTCGTTCGCCAGCTCGCGCGCTACGGCGTGGATGCGCACCCCTTTCATGCCCACGCACGCGCCCACGGGGTCCACGCGGTCGTCGTGGCTCTGCACGGCCACTTTGGCGCGCTCGCCGGGCTCGCGGACGATCTTTTTCATCTCGATGATGCCGTCGTAAATCTCGGGCACCTCCATCTCGAACAGGCGCTCCATGAAAAGCGGGTCGGCGCGCGAAATCACCACCTGGGGCGTGCCGCCCGCGTCGCGCCGCACTTCCTTGACGACAGCGCGGAGCATGTCGCCCTTGCGATAACGGTCTTTGAAAATCTGCTCCTCCTTGGGCAAGAGCAGCTCGGTTTTGTTGTGGATGACGAGCACCTCGCGCTTGCGCGTCTGGTACACCTCGCCCACGACGATCTCGCCGACGAGGTCGGAGTAGTCGGCAAAGACGTTTTCCTTTTCGATGTCGCGGATGCGCTGGGCAAAGGTCTGGCGGGCGGTCATGACGGCCCGCCGGCCAAAGTCGGCCAGGCTGAGTTCGGCGGCCACGTCGTCGCCCACCTCGAAGTCCTCGTCAATGGCCTGGGCCTCGGCGAGTTCGATCTGGAGAACGGGGTCTTCGACGTTGTAGGGTTCGACGACCGTCCGGACGTGGACGATCTGGATGTCGCCGTTGTCGGGGTTGAAGATGATCTCGAAGGCCTCGGGGTCGTCGGCGCCGTAGCGCTTGCGGATCATGGCGCGGAACACGTCCTCGATGATGAGCTGGAGGGTATCGCGGTCGATGTCCTTTTCGCGGGCGATTTCGGCGAAAGAAGAGACGAGAGAGGTACTCTGCATGGTCGGGTGGAGGGGAAAGGGGCCTTTTACCAGGGCAGTTTGACGCGCGCGCGTTCGATGGCGGAAAAGGGGATCGAACGCGCGCCGCCGTCCGGCAGTTCGATGGAGATCCCGTGGGGCGTGGCTTCCAGGAGCACGCCTTCGAGGCGGGCGTGGGGCACGCCGCCGTCGCCCTCGTGGAGCACGATTTCGAGGCGGCGCCCGACGTGGCGCCCGTACTGGCGCGGCAAAAGCGGCTCGCGCAGGCCGGGCGAAAGCACGTTGAGGTCGTAGGCGCCCGCGATGGCCTCGTGCGTGTCGAAGACGAAGCCGAGTTCGCGGCTGACGCGCGCGAGTTCGTCCACGCCGATGCCCCGGTCGGTATCGGCCACGACGTCGACGGACAGGCGCCCGCCGCGCCCGCCGCGCACCTGCACGTCGAGCACGAACACGTCGGTACCCTGCAGCGCCTGGTGGGCAAGCGCGAGCAGCTTGTCGCGGAGGGGGGTGGAAGGGGACACGCGAGGGTGGAATAAAAAAGCCCGTGCCATCGCTGGACGGGCACAGGGCCTCTGACGCGGCGGGCGTGCTACAAAAAAGGGAAGCCGGTAAGCCTCCCCCACTGGTCAAGATAGCGCCGCCGGGCCGGAGCCCCTGGGCGAAATCCACAGCGTCCTCCCTACCCGGCGGGCGGCGGGCGGGTTCCCTTCTTACACGTACGTCGGGCGCCGCTCGGATTCGTGCGTTTCGGGGTAGTCGAGCGTGTAATGCAGCCCCCGGCTCTCGTGCCGCATCTGGGCGCACCGCACGATCAGTTGGGCCGTGGCGATGAGGTTGCGCAGCTCGCACAGCCCGACCGACACGCGGGTGCGGCGGTAGAAGTCCTCCGTTTCTTCGTAGAGCAGCCGGATGCGCCGCAGCGCCCGGTCGAGGCGCAAATTCGAGCGCACGATGCCCACGTAATCGCTCATCACGCGCTGGAGTTCTTCGCGGTTGTGCTGCACGAGCACCCACTCGTGCTCCTGCACCGTCCCGCTTTCGTCCCACTCGGGCACGGCGTCGTGCTGGGGCGCGAAGGCGAGGGGCGCTTCGAGCACGCGGTGGGCGGCGCGGTGGCTGTACACCATGGCTTCCAGCAGCGAGTTGGAGGCCAGCCGGTTGGCGCCGTGCAGGCCCGTGTACGACACCTCGCCGCAGGCCGAAAGCCCGGCAATGCTGGTCTGCCCGAACACGTCCACCACGACGCCGCCGCACTGGTAGTGCGCCGCCGGCACGACGGGGATGGGCTGCCGCGTGATGTCTATGCCGTACTGGAGGCACGTCTCGTAAATCGTCGGGAAGTGCGCCCGGATGCGGTCGGCGTCGAGGTGCGACACGTCGAGCAGGACGTGCGAGTCGCCACTCCTTTTGATCTGGTCGTCAATGGCGCGGGCCACGATGTCGCGGGGGGCGAGTTCTTCGCGGGCGTCGTAGTCGGGCATGAAGCGGTGCCCGGCGAGGTTGAAAAGCCGCCCGCCCTCGCCGCGCACGGCCTCGGAAATGAGAAACGACCGCGCTTCGGGGTGGAAGAGGGACGTGGGGTGGAACTGCACGAACTCCATGTTGGCCAGCCGCGCTTTGGCGCGGTACGCCATCGCCAGCCCGTCGCCCGTGGCCACGGTTGGATTCGTGGTGTGCAGGTACGCCTGCCCCCATCCGCCCGTGGCCAGCAGGGTGTGGCGCGCCAGAAAAACGTGTACGCGGTTGGCGTGCTCGTCCAGCACGTACGCGCCGTAGCAGCGCACGTCGGGGCGCAGCTTGGTGACGGTCTGCCCCAGGTGGTGCTCGGTGATGAGTTCGAGGGCGAAATGGTACTCGAACACGTGGATGTTGGGGTGCTGCCGCACGGCGGCCAGCAGCGCCCGCTCGATCTCGCGGCCCGTGGCATCGGTGGCGTGGACGATGCGGTTGGCCGAGTGCCCGCCCTCGCGCCCCAGGTGGAGGCTGCCGTCGTGCTGCGAAAACTGCGCCCCCAGCGCGATGAGCTCGCGCACCCGCTCCGGCCCCTCCGTCACCACGATGCGCACCACGGCTTCGTCGCACAGCCCGGCGCCCGCCACGAGCGTGTCCTCGACGTGCGCCTCGAAAGAGTCAGCCGCGTCCACGACGGCGGCCACGCCGCCCTGCGCGTAGTTGGTGTTGCTCTCGGCGGACTCCTTTTTGGTGACGATGGCGACCGTCCCCGCCTCGGCCACGCGCAGCGCGTACGTCAGGCCCGCCACGCCGGAGCCGAGCACGAGAAAGTCGAAACGCTGGGACATGGGGGAGGTGTTGGTTGTGGGTTGTAGGTGGGAATGCGGAGCACGGTCTGCGCCTCGACCAACAACAGCGAGCGCAGCGAGCGAACCATCAACCACCCCCTACCCTTCCGTGGTTTGCTGGGTGAGAAAGGCTTTGATAAACACGTCGAGGTCGCCGTCCATGACGCCCTGCACGTCGGTGACCTTCGTTTCCGTCCGGTGGTCGTTGACCATCGTGTAGGGCTGGAACACGTACGAGCGGATCTGGCTGCCCCAGCCGATGGATTTCTTGCTGCCCTCGACCTCGGCCTTGGCGCGCTCCTGGATGTCCTGTTCGAGTCCGTAGATGCGGCTTTTGAGCATCGTCATGGCGCGCTCGCGGTTCTGAAGCTGGCTGCGCTCCTCCGTGCACTCGGCCACGACGCGCGCGTCCTCGCCGTTCGAGAGCTTGCCCGTCCAGATGTAGCGGGCGCCGGTTTCGACCTTGTTGACGTTCTGGCCGCCCTTGCCGCCGCAGCGGAACGTCTGCAGTTCGAGGTCGGCGGGGTTGATGGCGACTTCGATGGTGTCGTCTATTTCGGGATACACGAACACGCTCGTAAACGACGTGTGGCGGCGCCCGCTGCCGTCGAAAGGCGAGATGCGCACCAGTCGGTGGACGCCGCTCTCGGCTTTGAGGTAGCCGTAGGCGTACGGCCCCTCGAAGCGCAGCGACGCGCCTTTGATGCCCGCGCCCTCGCCGGCCTGGTATTCGAGCAGCTCGACTTTGTAGCCGTGGGTTTCGCCCCAGCGGGTGTACATGCGCAGCAGCATCTCGCCCCAGTCCTGGCTTTCGGTTCCGCCGGCGCCGGGCTGGATGGTGAGGATGGCGTTGCGGTTGTCGTCGGGCCCCGAGAGCATTTTGCGGAATTCGAGGGCTTCGAGCCGCTTGAGCAGCTTTTTCGCCTCGGCGTCTATCTCGACGCTCAGGTCTTCGTCTTCCTCGTCGGCGAGGAGGAGCAGGGTTTCCAGGTCGTCGGCGGAGCGTTCGAGGGCGGCCCAGTCGTCGAGCCAGAGCTTTTCGGCGGCAATCTGTTTTTCCACGTCGCGGGCGTGGTCGGAATGATTCCAGAAGTCGGGGTCGAGGCGCTCTTTTTCGAGGGCGTCCACGGTCTGCTGGCGCTCGTCAATGCCCAGGTATTTGCCCAGCGTGCGCGTGCGTTCGATGAGGCTCGTGTGGTCGGCGGTCATGGGAAGGAGGTGTAAAAGAGGGCTGTTACGCCCGGACGAGGCCGCGGAGCCCGGCGCCCGCCAGTCCGCCCACCGCGCCCAGCAGGGCGGCAATGACCAGCGTGGCGACGGGCACGAGAACGGCGGGCACGCCCAGCACGGCGCCCATCGCCGCGCTCATCCGCCCCAGCCCACCCGCGCCCGCAAAGGCGGTGTAGGCGACGAGGGCGCCCCACGCCGCCACCAGCACCGCGAGGCCCATCCACCAGCCGCCGCGTCCCTGCCACGCGCCCGCCGCGAGGGCCACGAAAGGCGTCGCCCACCACCCCACGAGCAGGTGCACGGCGACGGCGGCGGCGGCGGAAACGAGAAACTTCATGCCGTCGCCCCGGCGCTGATCGTCTGGTACTTGTGGGCAAAGCGGGCAATGCGGCGCACGGCTTCCTCGACGTTTTCCTGCGAGTTGGCGTACGAGCACCGGACGTAGCCCGCGCCGCTCGGCCCGAAGGCGTCGCCGGGCACGCACGCCACGCGCTCTTCTTCGAGCAGCCGCGTCACGAACTCCTCCGAGGAAAGGCCCGTCGCGCGGATGTCGGGAAAGGCGTAAAAGGCGCCCTCGGGCTCGAACGTCGGCAGGCCCGCCCCGTTGAGGCCGTCCACGATGGCGCGGCGGCGGCGGTCGTAGGCGTGCCGCATGGCCTCCACGTCGTCCTGGCAGAGGGTCATCGCCGCGTGGGCCGCAATCTGGCCCATCGTGGGCGCGCTCATCACCACGTACTGGTGGGCGACGTACATGGCGCGGTAGATGTCGCGGGGCGCGCACGCGTAGCCGATGCGCCAGCCCGTCATGGCGTAGCCTTTCGAGAAGCCGCC
>CBDUCD010000117.1:0-8063 GCA_965365535.1 uncultured Rhodothermales bacterium
CGCTGCTGGCCGTCCGCTACCAGGGGCCGGGCCAGTAGCGCGCCCGGCGCGTCAGCCATAGACGCGCCCTCGCGCCCGGATGTCGTCGAGAATCGCGGCGCGCTCTTCGTTGAGCAGGGCGTAGGCCGCCAGCGCGTGCATCTCGAAAGCATGGCGTGCCGGCGGCGACGCGTCGAGCACCAGACGGCTGCTGCCTAAAATCTGCGCCTGCAAAACGGTCGAGGTGGTGCGCAGATCGACGAGGTCCACGTCGCGGCCCAGCCGCACGGCCAGCGTTTGCTGCACTTGCCAGCGCAGCAGCGCGCTGAGCGGGCGGGCGGCCAGCACGGCCACGTCCACGTCGCTGTCGGGGCGCGCGGTGCCGGCGGCGTGGGAGCCGTAGAGGTACACGGCGTGCAGACCGGGCACCGCCCCTTTCAGCAGTTCCAGCGCGGCGTCGAGCGTCGGCGGCAGCATGGCGAAAAGGGGGAAAGCGGGAAAGGTCGCCGCTGCATACCGCGCCCCCAGCCGCTTGTTCGGAGGCCGGGTGGGGCGGCCCTCCCCATATTTTCGCCGGGCGATAACACCAGCTTTACCACGGGCGATGGGCGCGCCGGCTAACTTCGCCGCGCCCCCTTTCCCCGCCCGTCCATGCTGACCGAGAAGATCGAAAAAGCCCGCGAAAAGGCCGGGGCCGAAAAGGTCGGCGTGGCGTTTTACGACTACGAAACCGACACCGGCTTCAGCCACGGCGGCAGCCACTTTTTCCACGCCGCCAGCACCATCAAGATTGCCGTGCTCGTGGCCCTGCTCGACGCCGTGGAAGCGGGGCGCTTTTCGCTCGACGACCGGCTGCACGTGCGCAACCGTTTCCTGAGCGCCGCCGACGGCCTGCCGTTCCGCGTCTCGTCCGGGCGCGACGCCAACAGCGACGTGCACGCGGCCAAGGGCAAGACGATGAAGCTGGGGCCGCTCGCCTACCACATGATCGTCACGTCGTCCAACCTGGCCACCAACCTGCTGCTCGACCTCGTGGGCGTGGAGGCGGCGCGGGCGGCGCTCGACAGGTACGGCGCCCGCGGCATCCGCCTGGCGCGCGGGGTCGAGGACGAGCGGGCCTTCGAGCAGGGCATCAACAACGAAGTCACCGCCGACGGGCTCGTGCGGCTCGTGCGGGCCATCCACGAGGGCGTGGGGCTGAGTGAGGAAAGCCGGCAGGCCATGCTCGACATCCTCTTCAAGCAGGCGTTCAAAAGCGGCATCCCCGCCGGGCTGCCCCGCGACGTGCGCGCCCGGGCCCGCATTGCCCACAAGACGGGCGAGATCTCGACCGTGCAGCACGACGCCGGCCTCGTGTTTCTGCCCGAGCGCCAGCCCTACGCCCTCGCCATCCTGACGCGGTGGCCCGCCAGCGTGACGGGCAAGCGCGCCGCGCTCGTGGCGGGCATCAGCCACCTGGTGTACGAACATCTCGTGGCGCGTCATGTGGAGGCCTCGCATGGCTGAAACCCCCTTTCCGCTGCGCGTCGTGGACGGGCTGGCCCTGCCCCCCGGCGTGCGCGATGCCCTGCGGCCCGGCGCGACGGTCGAGGACGCGCAGGGGCGGCAGCGCGCCCTGCCCCGCTACTTCTACGAAATCCCGTCGTGGGACGTGGCGCGGCAGACGGCGCTGGCGCCCGACTTCGGGCTGCACGAGTTTATCCACGTCGATCTCCACGAGGCCGCCATTTTGCAGCGGTTTCCGCGCTACGTGCCCTGCGCCGTGACGCTGCTGGCGGCCCACCTGTCGCTTGTGCGGCAGGCGCTGGGCACGTTTGTGCACGTGGCGGCCAATGGCGGCTACCGCTCGCCCGCGCACCGCCGCACCACGCCCGACGCCCTCGACCACGCCTGGGGCACGGCGGCCAACCTGTACCGCATCGGCGACGACTTTCTCGACACGCCCGAGGCCCTCGAAACGTACGCCGCGCGCCTGCGCGAGGTGCTACCGGGCGTGTGGATCGCCCCGCCCGACCCCGACGCCCTCGAAGACCACCTGCACCTGAGCCTGGGCTTTGTCACGCTTACCCCGCCCGACCTGCCCTGACCCCCGGGCGCCCTGCTGCGGCTGGGGGACGCGTCAATGGTGACTGGTCACTGGTCACTGGTCATTTTCACTCGCAACTCGACACTCCTTTGAACGAGCCGTACCTCA
Organism: uncultured Rhodothermales bacterium; assembly: GCA_965365535.1. GTDB lineage: Bacteria > Bacteroidota > Rhodothermia > Rhodothermales > BA12 > CBDUCD01. Next base: position 2,174 of record CBDUCD010000117.1, read on the forward strand.
AAACCTATGGCCCCCTGGGCGGCGCCGGCAAGGCCGAGGCCGGCAAAACGCACCGCCCGGGCGCCGCGCTCGAAATGGCCGCCATCGGCCTCGAGGCCGAATGCACCCTGTGGGTAGATGGACGCAAGGCCACGCCCGAGCGCGTGTTCGGCGACCCGCGCGCGTTTCTGGCCGGGCCACTCGTCCACCGCGAGGGCACCAGTTACCACCTGCCCACGGGCGGCGCCGTGTACTTCGACACGGGCGTCGTCGAGGTCGCCACGCCTGCCATCGAAATCGCGTACGGCTGCGCGGCGCGGGCGGGGCGCAGCCTGTGGGAAGGGCTCCACGCCATCCGCGACGGCCTCGACGCGTGGGAACGGCGCACGGGCCGCGAGGCGCGCTTGCAGGGCTTTTCGGCCCACTACAACATCTCGTTCGAGGCGCACGGGCCGCGCCCCGACCAGAGCGTCGAGGCGCTCGCGTGGCTTTTGGCGCACATCCTGCCCGCCCCCGTGATGCTCGTGGCCGCCAACCGGCAGTCCACGGGCGTGGGCGTGCGCCCGCGCGGCAACCGCGTCGAGGTGACGGTGGACTTCACGCCGGCGCCCGCGCTTTCCATCGCCACGGCGGCCCTCGTGACGGGCATCGTGCGCGAGGTGATGACGTGGCCTTCCTACAGTCCGGCCATGCTCGACGCGATGGCGATTCCGACGGTGGCGGGCTTCCGGCCCATCCCGCACACGAGCCGCAAGGGGTGGCTGGCGCACGCGACGAGCTGGGCGTCGGGCAACCCTTTCGAGGCGGGCACGGACGCGCCCATCTGGAAACTGTCGGACGCGTACGCGCGCCTCACGGGCGACGCGCGGCCCTACCACACGCTGCGCCATCTGGCCGAGATCGTGTTCCGGCGCTTTCTGCCCGCCATCCAGGCCGTTGCCCACCCGTTTACGCTGCGCCTGTTGATGGGCATCATGAGCGGCCACGCCCCTGCCCTGCTCGACCTGCCCGCCCGCCCCGACGCCTACGACGACGTGGGCCGCGCCTGCCGCTGGGACGCGCTGTTTTCCGAACGTCAGGTACGCCGCTCGCAGTACGAGGTCGTCTTTATCCACGCCCTGCGCGGCGACGTGTTCGTGCACCGGGGCACGCGCTTCACGCCTGTCCGCCCGCGGGGCTGGAGCGAGGTCGTCTTCCGCGACGGCGAGGGCCGGCGGCGCGTGTTTACACTTGACTTTCTGGTACGGCACGCCGCGGGCTGGCGGCGGCGGTAGCCTTTTTGTGGAGCGCGGCCAGCCGGAAGCCGAACGTGGCGCCCTCGCCCAGCACGCTCTCGACGCTCATCAGGCCGCCGTGGAGCTCCACGTACTGCCGCACGATGTACAGCCCCAGGCCCGACGACGACTCGCCGCCCGTGGGCTGCGCCGACAGGCGCTGGAAGGGTTGAAACAGCTTTTCCTGATCCTCGGCGCTCAGGCCCGGCCCGCTGTCGCGCACGAAAAAGTACACCCAGTCGGCGTCGCGGTCGAGGTGCACGCTGATGTCGCCGCCGGGGGGTGAGTATTTGAGGGCGTTCGAGACGAGGTTGGTCACCACTTCGCCCAGCCGCAGCTCGTCGCCCATGACGCGGAAGTCGCCCGCGCCGGTGGGCGCGTGGAAGGCCAGGTGCTGCCCTTTGCGGGCAGCCACGGCCAGGCTGTGCTCGACCACGGCGCGCGTGATGGTGGCCAGGTCGGTGGGCACGGGCGTGATGCTGACCTGCCCCGACTCCGACGCCGCCGACGTGAGCACGTCGTCTATGAGGTGGCTCATGTGGCGCGCCGACTGCCGGATCATCTCCACGAACTCCAGCTTCATCTCGCCGTCGAGGCCTTCTTCGAGCAGAATGTCGGCCAGGCTGTAGATGTTGGTCAGGGGCGCCTTGAGGTCGTGGGCGGCGATGCCGAGCAGGTGCGACTTCTGCTCGCTGAGTTCCTGGAGGCGTTCGTTGGAGCTGTGGAGCGAGGCGTTGAGGTGCTGGAGCATCTTTTTCTGCGCCTCGGCCTCGCGCGTCCACAGCTCGACCTCGCGGGCGAGGATGCGGCGCTGCGCCTCGGCGCGGCGGCGCTGCAAGCGTATCACCCCGCGCCCGACGCCCAGCACGAAAAGCAGGCCCAGCAGCACGTACGCCACGTAAGCGAAAGGCGTCGCGTACCAGGGCGCCTGCACGCGGAAGTGGTACGTCACCTCGCCGCTGAGGGCGCCAAAGCGGTCGCGGGCCTGGGCGCGGAACACGTGCGCGCCCGCCGGCAGCGCCGAATACACGCGGTGCGGCTCGTCCGTCCAGTCCGACCACTGCCGGTCCACCCCGTCAATGCGGTAGCGGTACTGTACGTCGCTGGCGCGCGAGGTGCCGACGGTAAAGGCGAGGCCGCTGTGGGGCGCGAGACGCGGGTCGCGGGCCGCCCCGAAGCCGCTGTACAGGAGCGAGTCGCCCGGCGTGCGCCGCACCGACACGAGGTAGGTGCTGAGGGGTGTGGTGCGCCCGGGCGCCGCGACGCGCACCACGCGCCCGGGCTGAAACGCCCACGTAGCCCCCGCGAGGGCGCGCAGGCTGCTGGTGCGGCGGGCCCGCACGAAGGCGTCGGCGACGGGCTCCCACGCGTAGCCTGCCGCCGCGCGGCGGGCCACGCCGGGCACGCCATCTACCACCATCCACACGTTGCCCTGCGCGTCCGCTTCCAGGCTTTCGAAATGGCGCGGCTGGTAGTCGAAAAGGGCCGCCAGCGCCGACGAGTCGGGCACGACGCGATTGCCCCGGGGCCGGAACAGGCCGCGCGCCGTGTAGATGACCACCTCGCCGCCGATGCGAATGGGGGCGACGACGAGGCGCGGCATCCCCTCGCCCGGCCCGAACGTCGTGGGGCGTGCCTGCCCGCCGTCGAAGGCGACGTGCACCAGCCCCTCGTGGCTCGTGCCCATCCACAGGCTGCCGTCGGGGTTTTCCACCAGCTTTTCGGGCGTGACGCCTATTTCGGGGTAGAGGCGCTCAAAAGTCCACTCGCCCTGCCGCAGCGTGAGCAGCGCCAGCCCCTCGCGGAAGCCGACGTAAAAGCGCGTCGTGTCCACGCGGCTGCGGAGCAGGGCCGTGGGGTAGTCGCCGGGCAGGCGGAGGCCGGGGATGGGCCGCAGCCGCCCGTCGCGGTAGAGGCGGAGGGCGCGGTTGGAGGCCACGAAAAGGCCCTGGGGCGTGGCGGCGAGGGCGGCGAACTCTTCGGTGCTGTCCGAGAGCACTTCGAGCGGGGCGGCGGCGGTGCCGGGCAGGCGGGCAAAGCGCTGCAAGCCGGCCAGGTACACGCTGCCCTGGTACTGCGCCAGGTCGTAGGCGGCGCCCACGAGGCCCTCGCTTTCGCCGTAGAGCGTCACGCCGGCGGCCAGGTCGGCGCGGGCGAGGCCGCGTTCCAGGCACAGCCACAGGCCGCCGTGGGCGTCGAGGCCGAGGGCGAGCACGGTGTTGTCCGGCAAGCCGCTGGCCCGCGTGATGCGGCGCACCACGCGCCCCCCAGCGTCCACGACGACGGCGCCGTGGTAGAGGGTGGCGAGGGCGAGGTCGCCGCCGGGCAGCGGCTGGACGCTGTAGATCCACGGGTTGCCGCGCTCCTGCCCCAGCACGGCAGGCAGCGGCACCAGCCGCCCGCCGGCGTGGCGGTAGAGGCCGCGCCCCGTCACGAAAAGGGTGTCGGCGCCCGCCCCCGTGGCGATGAATTTGAGCGGCTCGGTGCGGAGGCGGGGCGCGCTGAAAACGGGCTGCCACGCCGCCCCGTCGAAGCGGGCCAGGGCGCCCGTGCCCATGTCCTGCAGAAACAGACCCGCGGTGCCGGGCACGAGGGCCTGCATTCCGGCGAACTGCCAGACGTGCATCTGCTGGCGCGCGGGCGACCAGCGCATCACCTGGTAGTAGGTGTAGAAAAAGACGTCGTCGCCGTAGGCGAACACGCGCCACACGTCGTCGAAGCCGCGCTGGTGGGCGGGCAGCGTGCCCATGAGGGAGGCGTACGCCAGGCGCCCGCGCGCGTCGGGGGTGAGAAAGCCTATCTCGCCCGTGCCGCCCACGTAGATGCGCCCGTCGGCGCCGCGCGCCAGCCCGCGCACCACGCTCGCGTTGGGCAGCGCGATGGGCCCGGAAAACTGGCCGCCCGCCCGCACGACGACGCCCTCGCCGTTGCCCAGGTACAGCCGCCCGCGCGTGTCGGTGACGGCAGCCCACAGGTCGGGCTCACCGGGGTACGCCTCGGGCGCGAACGTCTGGAGCGGCAGGGCGCCCGGCAGGCGCAGGCTCGCGTAAGGCCGCTCGGGCGCCTGCTGCGCGGCAAGGCGCGGCCCGGCGCCCCCCAACAGGAGCGCGAGCAGGAGCAGGAAAATTGTGCGTCCAGGCATGGAAAAGGTTGCCGCGCGCGACAGGGGCAGGGAAAAGGTTGCGCTGCAAAGCGGGTTCCACCAGGGGCTTTCCACCCGCAATGCTTCTATCCAAAGACCGCACCGCACGGGCTACGGGCGCGCCGGCGCGTCAGCCACCACGTCTCCGTACTCGGGGTGGCGCTCGGCCCAGGCGGCCATAAAGGCGCAGGCGGGCACCACCTTCAGCCCCTCGCCGCGCGCGTAGTCGAAGGCGGCCTGCGCCAGCGCGCTGCCCAGCCCCTCGTCTTCGCGGGCGGCGGGCACGTGGGTGTGCGTGAGCACGAGGCGGCGGCCCTCGCGCGCGTACGCCGCCACGGCCACGCCCTCGTCCAGGGCTATCTCGAACTGGTGCCTGTCGGCGCGATGGGTAACGGGGGGAAGGGCCATCTCGCGGGTGAGTTTGCCCGCCAACCCGCCGGGGGCGCCGGAGGTTCTGCCCCTGCTGCGCTTTTGGCGCACCGGCGCCGGCCTATCCCAGCACGATCTCTTTGCGCATCCGGGCAACGGGGATGCCGAGCTGCTCGCGGTACTTCGTGACCGTTCGGCGGGCAATGTTGAAGCCTCGCTTTTCGAGCATCCCCGCGAGGGCCTGGTCGGAAAGCGGCTTCTGCTTGTCCTCCTGGCCAATCATGCCTTCGATGATGGCGCGCACCTCTTTGTTGGAAACCTCCTCGCCGCTGTCCGTGGCAAGTCCTTCGGAGAAGAAGTATTTCAGCTCGTACACGCCAAACTCGGTCTGCACGTACTTGCCGTTGACGACGCGCGAAATGGTCGAGATGTCCATGCCGATGCGGTCGGCCACGTCTTTGAGAATCATGGGCTTGAGGTGGCCCTCGCCGTTGCGGAAAAAGTCCTCCTGGAGTTCGACGAGGGCGTGCATCACCTTCAGCATCGTCTGGCGGCGCTGCTGGATGGAGTTGATAAACCAGCGGGCGCTTTCCATCTTGGTTTTGAGGAAAGAGCGCGTCTCGGCGTCGTAGCTTTCGCGGGCACGCTCGCGCTTCTGGTCTGCCGACAGGGTTTCGAGCATTTCGCGGTACTGGCGCGACACCCTGAGTTGGGGCGCATTACGCCCGTTGAGGGTGATGATGAACTGGTCGTCCACCACGTCCACGGTATAGTCGGGCGTAACGTAGTTCTGCTGGGCGCTGAACTCGCCCTCGCCGGGCTTGGGGTCGAGGCGCTGGATGAGGTCGAAGGCTTCTTTGAGCTCGTCGGGCGTCACGTCGAGGCGGCGCATGATCTGGTCGAAGTGCTTCATCGTAAAGGCTTTGTAAGCCTGTTCCAGCATGTCGAGGGCGACGGCGCGGCCGGGCGTCTTGCCGGGCATCACGTCGAGCTGGACGACCAGGCACTCCTGCAGGTTGCGCGCGGCGATGCCCACGGGGTCGAGGCGCTGCACGAGCCGCAGCACGCGCTCGACGTCGTCCTCGGTCGGGGCGAGGCCGTAGTTGAACATCAGGTCGTCCACGAT
>CBDUCD010000118.1:0-8044 GCA_965365535.1 uncultured Rhodothermales bacterium
ATGCAGTTCGACCGCGGCTACCTCTCGCCCTACTTCGTGACCAATCCGGACACGATGGAGGCCGTGCTGGAGGATCCGATGATTCTCATCCACGACAAGAAGATCTCGGCGATGAAGGACCTGCTCCCGATTCTGGAGAAGGTCGTGCAGCTGAGCCGCCCGCTGCTCATCATTGCCGAAGACATCGAAGGCGAAGCCCTCGCGACGCTCGTCGTCAACCGGCTGCGCGGCACGCTGCGCGTGGCCGCCGTGAAGGCGCCGGGCTTTGGCGACCGCCGCAAGGCCATGCTCGAAGACATCGCCATCCTGACGGGCGGTGAGGTCATTTCGGAAGAGCGCGGCTACCGGCTGGAAAACGCGACGCTCGACTACCTCGGCCACGCCAGCCGCGTCGTCATCAACAAGGACAACACGACCGTCGTGGGCGGCAAGGGCGAAAGCGACCAGATCAAGGCCCGTGTGGGCCAGATCCGCAGCCAGATCGAAGGCACGACCAGCGACTACGACCGCGAGAAGCTCCAGGAGCGCCTCGCCAAGCTGTCGGGCGGCGTGGCCGTGCTCAAGATCGGCGCGGCGACGGAGCCGGAGATGAAGGAGAAGAAGGCGCGCGTCGAGGACGCCCTCCACGCGACCCGCGCGGCCGTCGAGGAAGGCATCGTGCCCGGCGGCGGCGTGGCCTACATCCGCGCCCTGGGCGCCCTCGACAACGTCGAGACGGACAACGACGACCAGCTTATCGGCGTGCAGATCATCCGCCGCTCGCTCGAGGAGCCGATGCGTCAGATCGCCGTCAACGCCGGCCTCGAAGGCTCCATCATCGTCCAGAAGGTCAAGGAAGGCCAGGGCGACTACGGCTTCAACGCCCTTACCGAGCAGTACGGCAACCTGCTCCAGCAGGGCGTCATTGACCCGACAAAGGTGACCCGCTCGGCGCTCGAAAACGCCGCGTCCGTGGCGGGCCTGCTCTTGACGACGGAAGCCGTCGTGGCCGACAAGCCCGAGCCCAAGAGCGCGGCCCCGGCCATGCCGGGCGGCGACATGGGCGGCATGGGCGGCATGGACTTCTAAACGTCCCGCGCCCGCGCACCAACGCAAAAAGCCTCCGGGGTCTTTCGGGACTTCGGGGGCTTTTCGCGTCTGGATCTCGCGCAATCCGCCTACGTTGGTGCTGCCAGAGCACCCCGGTCTCAAAGCCCGTGTGCCGCACCAGCGCCCTCCTTCGACCGGAATCATGGAAACCATCACGCTCCCACGAGGCGCCGTCCGCGCCCTTGCCTGCTACGCAAAGGGCGAGATTGATTTCATGGAAGCTAAAAAGCGCTCTGGCCTGGCTTACGGCGAGTGGACTGAACTCGTGGCGGAGGCGGGATTGCCCGGCATCACCGGAGACTGGACGGACGAGGACTGGCAAGAAGAACTCGACGCGTCAGAAGCGCTTGGTCGCGCGCTGCGGCGTGAGACATAGCCATGATTGTTGTCTCGGACAACACGTGCCTCACACATCTCACGCGGGCAGGACTCCTCGGGGTTCTGCCTTCTTTGTTTGAGAGCGTTTGGGTACCCGCTGCCGTTGCGGGTGAGTACAAAACAGCGCACGGCGTTTTGCCGTCGTGGATTCGCGCGGTGGAGGTGAGTACCTGTCTCGACCAGACGCGGCCCCTCGACGCAGGAGAAGCCGAGGCCATCACGCTGGCCTATCGCACCCGGCACACACTGATCATTGACGAGCGCAAAGGCCGTCGCGTGGCGCGGGCGCTGGACGTTGACATCGTCGGTACGCTGGGCGTGCTGGAGCAGAGTTATCAGCAGAATCATCTCCTAGATCTGCCAGACGCGATCAACCGCCTGGTAGCCACGGACTTTTACATCCACGAGCGCATTATAGAGGAAGTGTTGCGGCGCAACGGCCTCGCCTAGCCGCGGTGCTGTCTGCGCGTCAGGGGCGGAACCCCACACGCGCCAGCGGCGGCGGCCAGCGGAAGGTGGATGCCATAGACACCCGGGACTTCGCGGGGCTTTTCGGTTGCGGCGCCGCGCGGGCGCGTTATCTTCGCGCCTCTTTTCCCTTTTCAACCGCCGTTCTGCATGAAAACCCTGCTGCCGCTGGCGCTGCTCGCCCTTTTTCCCATCGTCGCACGCGCCCAGATTTCGACCGAGCGGCCGGGCCTGACCTACAGCCCATCGCCCGTTGAAAGGGGCGCCGTGCAGTTCGAGATGGGCACGCCCCAGGTTGTCGCCGAGCACTTCACGCTGAGCGATGGTTTCCGCGAGGCCAGGTATTCGTTTACCTCGTACAGCTTTCCCCTCGTGGTGCGCTACGGACTGGGTGAAAAGGTGGAGTTGCGCGCGGGCACGTCGCTCTACGACGGCTACCGGGTCAAAGTGGGGTCGCGCAGCGAGTCGGATGGCGAACTGGGCTTCGACGTGGTTACGGTGGGCGCCAAAATTGGGCTGCTCGACGGCTCGGGAGGGCGGCCCGCGGTGAGCCTGACGCCCGAGTTCGGCTTCCGGCCTGCGGGCGGCGGCTCGTCGGTTTCGCTGTTCGGGGCAGTCGGGTTTACCCCGGCGCAGCGCCTGACGGGGAATGTGACGGCGGGCTTCTCGGGGCCGACGGACAGTTTCTTCGACAACGTGCAGGGGTTGTTCGCGGCGTCGCTCGGCGCCAGCCTGAGCCCCGCGCTGTCAGCGTACGGCGAGACAGGCTACCTGACCTCGCCGGGCGACGATTCCTTTTTGCTGGGTGGCGGGCTGCTGCTGCTCGTGGCCCCGCGCGTCCAACTCGACGCCTCGTTCGACATGGGCCTCAACGCCGCAGCGCCCGACCTGATGTACGGGCTGGGCCTCTCGTTCCGGCTCTGACGCGCCCTACTCCGGGCTGTACATCGGCCCCGCGTCCACGCCCCACTCCATCGCGATGGCGTTGAGGAGGTCTTCCTCGTCGTCGAGAAAGCGGCCGTCGGCGTTGGCGACCTGAACGAGAAAGCCCAGCACGTCCCCGCGCTGGCCCTCGTCGAGCGCCTGCCCCAGCCGCGCCACGACGCGCTCGCGGGTGGCGGCGCCGGGGTGGCGGGCGAAAAACGTAAGCGCCTCGCGGACGATGGCGGGCAGCGTGTCGGCATCGGCCGGGGCAAGCGGGCCCGTCGCCACGCCGTGCCGGATCTGCCCCATCTCGGCGTCGGTGAGTTCGCGGTCGGTGCCGTAGGCGAGGGCGAGGTAGAGGTACGTGAGGTCGTGGACGAGCGTCCAGCCTTCGGGCAGCGCGGCCTGCTCCTGCTTCCAGAACGCGGCGATTTTGGCGACGAACTGGCGCTCGCCCTCCTCCAACACGCCGTCGGCGCGGGCCACGAGCGTGAGGTCTTCGATGGCCTGCGCCCGCGCGTCGGCGTCGAGCGACTGGCCCAGCCGGATGCACGCCTCGCGCGCCGCCGCCCACCGGTCGGGGGCGAGGGCATAGGCGTGGAGGGCCTCCTGCACCACGCCCTGCACGTCGCGCTGCGACCAGCCGGGGTGGTGGCGGTAGAGGCGGTCGGCGAGGGCTTCGAGCTCGAAGGCGCTCAGGTGGTCGTCCACGCCATGAGCAAGGGTGAGGGCCACGAAAGCGAAGTCGAGCAGGGCGGAACGGGGCGCAGCCGGGGTGGAGGGCATGGGGCGCGTTGGTTTGTCGGGTTGGCCGGGTTGGTTAGGGGCGCGGGGGGCGTTCAGAATAGCGCGGGCGGCGGATGGGGCCTGCAACGAATGCGTCCGGCGCGGGGGCTGAATCCCGGCCCTGCCGGCATCGTTCACGGCGGCCCATCCCCGCCTTTATGTCGCCACTGCTCGAAGAAAAGCTGGCCCACCTGCCCACCGGGCCGGGCGTGTACCAGCACAAGGACGCCGCCGGCACGGTGATTTACGTGGGCAAGGCCAAAAACCTGCGCAACCGCGTCCGGTCGTATTTCCAGGAAGGACGCCCGCGCGACGGGCGCATCGCCGCCCTCGTCGCCAAAATCGCGGACGTCGAGATCATCGTGACGGATACCGAGGCCGAGGCGCTCATCCTCGAAAACAACCTCATCAAAAAGCTCAAGCCGCGCTACAACGTCAACCTCAAAGACGATAAAACGTACCCGTGGATCTGCATCAAAAACGAGCGTTTTCCGCGCATCTTCCCCACGCGGCGCGTCGTGCGTGACGGATCGAAGTATTTCGGGCCGTACACCGACGTGAAGAACATGAACCGGGTGCTCGACGCCATCCGGTCCATCTTCAAGCTCCGCACGTGCAGCCTTTTTCTGGCGCCCGAGCCCATCGCGGCGGGCAAGTACCAGGCGTGCCTCGAGTACCACATCAAAAAGTGCGGCGGGCCGTGCATTGGCGCCGAGGGTGAGGAGGCGTACAACGAGACGATTGCGCGCATCGAGAAGCTGCTCAACGGGCACACGCGCGAGCTGAAAACGCTGCTCGCCGCCGACATGCAGGCCCTGGCGGCGGCCCACCGCTTCGAGGACGCCGCCGAGCGCCGCGACCAGATCCGCGCGCTCGACGTGTACGCCGAAAAGCAGAAAATCGTGTCGGCAGAGGGCGGCGACCGCGACGTGTTCGCCCTCGGCATCAGCCGCGAGGACGACGTGGCGTGCGGCGTCGTCTTCAAGATCCGCGAGGGCAAACTCATCGGGCGGCAGCACCATTACCTGCGCCGCCTGGAAGGACGCCTGGAGGCCGAACTGATGCAGCGCGTGCTGGAGCACTACTACGCCGAGGCGGCGTTTTTCCCCGACGAGGTGCACCTGTCGCACGCCGCCGAGGACCCTGCCCTCATCGAGGCGTTTCTGCGCGAGCAGCGGGGCCGGAAAGTCGTCCTCAAAACGCCCGAGCGCGGCGACAAGGCGGCGCTGCTGGAGATGGCCGAGGCGAACGCGCGCCTGCTCATCGAGGAGTGGAAGCTGCAAAAGGCGCAGCAGGACGAGGGCCGCGTGCCGCACGCCGTCGAGGCGCTGGGGCGCGACCTGCGCCTGCCGCGCCTGCCGCGTCGCATCGAGTGCCTCGACATCTCGCACCTGGGCGGCACGGGCACCGTGGCCTCGTGCGTCGTGTTCGAGGACGGCAAGCCGCGCAAAAGCGACTACCGCCACTACAAGGTGCGGACGGTCGAGGAAGGCAAGCCCGACGACTTCCAGTCGATGCGCGAGGTGGTGGCGCGGCGCTACGGGCGGGTGCTGGAGGAAAACGGCCCCTGGCCCGACCTCGTCGTCATTGACGGGGGCAAGGGGCAGCTTTCGAGTGCCGTCGAGGCGCTGAAGGGCGCCGAGGTGTACGGCAAGTTTCCCGTCGTGGGGCTGGCGAAAAGGCTGGAAGAGGTGTTTTTCCCCGGCGACACGCAGAGCATCCTCATCCCCAAGACCAGTGCGAGCCTGCAACTGTTGCAGCGGGCGCGCAACGAGGCGCACCGCTTTGCCATCACGTTCCAGCGCAAGCAGCGGCAGCTCAAAACGCTGAACACCGAGCTGCTCGCCATCGGGGGCGTGGGCGCCGTGACGGCGCGCAAGCTTTTGCGGGCTTTCGGCTCGGTCAAGCGCATCCGCGAGGCCGACGAGGCGGCGCTGGCCGAGGTGGCCGGCAAGGCCGCCGCGCGCCGCATCCGGCAGCACTACGACGCGCCCCCGTCAGCGTCCTGAGCGCAGCACGACTCCTGCGGATACCGTGCTCAGTCCAATCGACGCCAGCACAGCCGCGCCTCCCTCGACGCCGATGGAAAGCGACCCGGCGCGGTGCCGTAACGATCCCCGGAGCAGAATCCCCACCTCGTCGCTGCTCAGAATCCCGGTGCGCAGATCACCGATGCTTGCGTTGCCCTGTTCATCAATCAGCAGGGTGTAGCTCGCCAGCGACGTGAAGCTCCGCTGGAATAACGGCCCGGCCCCGACGTGGAAGCCTGCATGTTGACTCTGCAAAAGCGCCCGGTCGAACAGCAAAGAGATAGCTACCTGCGTTTCGGAATAGCGCTGGCCTGCGTACAAAACATCCTGCCTGGCATAGCGCGTGGACAGGTAGCTGAGTTGCAAATCCAGCCGAGCGCCGAAGCCTGACGCCAGCGCAGGCCCGAACGCCAGCCCGACGAATCCGCCGCGCTTGGCCTCCGGGGCGTCGTAGGCAAAGGCATACCCTGTTCGCCCCTCCAGCGTCCAGCCTTGCTGCTGGGCCTCTGCGTCCACGGCCCAGCCAAACAGGAGCAGCCCCAGCAGCAGCTTCATGGCAGTTCGAACGACAGAATCACGCCGCTCTCAAAAAGGCTCGTACCTCCATCAAAGGTGTACCACCGGGCATACGCACCCAGGTTGCCCGGGCCAATGCGAAACAGGTGTCCCTCGGCAAACACCGTGCTGCCAACATCCCATCTTCCCTCGAACCGGTCATATACCGTGACGGTGGGAGGAATGCTCGGGTCTGCCGGAGTAAACGTTTCGACCGCATAAACGTCACGATCCCAGCGTCTTCGCACGGCCCCTCCTACGCCAAACGTCAGCCCTCCATTCCCGTATGTCAGAGGGGTAATCGTAGCTGACAGTGGGAGGATGAGGCTCGTGTGGATATCATTTCGGAGCAGGTCCTTCGTGCTCAACCTCGCAATGTGGGTAAAGCCAAGCGAGGCTTGTACTCCGAATCCTTTGCCAAGTGGACAGGCTACCACGCCCGAAAGTGCAAGCCCAACGTTGTCGCCTTCACCCGCGATGGAAAAGCCTCCTCTGTAACCTACCGATTGTGCTTGCAAATCAGGCATCCAGAGCATGAGGGAAACAACAATGACGACGATTCTTGTGTACGTACACATGGGTTATCTAACATAAAAAATAGAGCAACGGCACAGTCACCGTTGCTCTATTTGGAATCTAACATCAATGTTGGTAACGCAGATCAGGTAGCGTACCCTTTACGCCCGTTCCCCATCCACGAACGGCAACACCACCCCGAAGCCCAGAGCCTTGATCCTGCCGGTTGAACGCCAAGAAGGCGTTGCGATCCATTATATTACGGTATATAGGGTCATCATTGTGGATTTTATACTTCGCCTTGCCCGTCATGGTGGTGCCACGAGTCGTATCAGCATACGTAAGGTCGAAGCTTAACTCAGCGTCACTTAGATGATCCCAATCGTAGAGGATAAATGCCTGGTTGGGCCTGCTTACGTCCCAATTAGAATCCCATATAGTAGTAACATTTTTCCAACGTCTCTCACTGCAATCTCCTCGGGTAGGCCTAACTTCAATTTTGGCCGATTTGAATCCAAACTGCCCATTTTGAAGATCTGCTCCGATGCGGATGAAATCAAAGTCAGGTCCTCCACTCCAGAGGGTGTCAAACTGCTTACTGCATTGAACCTCACCGAGTGTAACTTGAACAGCAGATCCGTTTGGAGTCGTATCACTAGTGGGAGATGTCGGAGGAGGATTACCTCCTCCTCCGCCCCCACAGCTATCATCAAATTCACAGGGTACAACTATCCACGTCGATCCTTCCCGAGCGTACTCCTCATCCACCACAACCTCGCGGTAGGTTGCAGACGCCTTACCAGAACTTTCGTAAACATAACCGACGTTCGCCAGAGCGCTTTCATCGATTGGATGAAAGGTAACTGTGGGTACAGTTACGCCATCCCATCTCTCGGAATACGGCCAGTATATTTTAAGCTTATGACTGGTTAGATAATCGACTAGAGTGTCAGAATTCGTCTTACCAAGCGAAGCTTGAACAACCGCATAAAATGCTTCTGTGAAAGGGTTCACCCTTTGCTTCCCCGAAGCGTCTGCAGCAAAGAGTCTATCGAACCGCACATCTTCGTCGTATCCTTCTGTGTACCGAAGACTGATTTCTGAGTGGAGATAATCGTTTGCTTCCGCATAAGCTGCTACTGGAGTAAGTAGTTTCGCTACAACTTGCAACTGTTCACGCTGCGCGACTTGGGCAGACGACAGTCGTGCTGAGTCTTGGTCAAGATGAGCGGTGTCGCAAGCAGCGATCGCCAGCATCAACAAAAACAGCAGTGTGGCGTGGAGCCGGTGGTGTGGCG
>CBDUCD010000119.1:0-8040 GCA_965365535.1 uncultured Rhodothermales bacterium
CCCTACCCCCATGCCCATCACCGGCACCTTTCTCGACGAAATCACGCACGACATCCCCTCGCAGAACTGGGGGCCGGACGAGTGGGCGCGCGACTTCGACGCCATGCAGGCTTCGGGCATCGACACCGTCATCCTCATCCGCGCGGGCTACCGCACGCAGGCCACGTTCGACTCGAAGGTGCTGCGCGAGCGCGTGGGCATCCGCCCCGTCTATACCGACCTCGTTGACCTTTTCCTCCACCACGCCGAGCGCTGCGGCATGACGTTTTTCTTCGGCACGTACGACGCGGGCGCGCTGTGGGACGGCGCCGACTACGCCGTCGAGGTCGAGATCAACGAGCCGTTCTGCGCCGAGGTGGCCAGCCGCTACGGCCACCGCAAGGCGTTTGGCGGCTGGTACATCTCGCACGAGATCGCCACGTTCAACCCGGGCATGATGGCCGTTTACGAGCAGCTCGCCCGGCACCTGCGGCGCCTCAAAGACGTGCCCATCCTCATGTCGCCCTACATCAAAGGCGTCAAGCAGTTTGGCGGCGACGCGCTCACGCTCGACCAGCACGCCGCCGAGTGGGCCGAGGTGTTTGCCCGCCTCGAAGGCCACGTGGACATCGTGGCGTTTCAGGATGGCAACGTGCCGCTGGGCGAGCTGCCGGCCTACCTGGCCACCAACCGCGCCCTTGCCGACGCCCACGGCATCCGCTCGTGGAGCAACTGCGAGTCGTTCGGGCGCGACACGCCCATCAAGTTTCCGCCGGCGGATTTCAACACGCTGCGCTACAAAATGGAGCAGGCCGAGGCGGCGGGCGTCGAGAAAACCATCACGTTCGAGTTTTCGCACTTCATGAGCCCCAACAGCATGTGGCCTTCTGCCCAGATGCTGCACCGGCGCTACATGGAGTGGCTCGCCGCCCGGCAGCAACCGCACGCCGCGGCGCGCTGAAGCCCGCTTAGCGCGCCACCACGAGCAGCCGCGTCCGGGTGCCCTGCGCGCCGGTGAGGCGGACGGCGTACACGCCCGGGCTCCAGCCCGACACGTCGAGCGTGTGGGGCGCCTGCCCGGCGGCGAATTCGAACGCGGCCACGCGCCGCCCCGTCACGTCGAACACATCGCCGTGCTGCGCCCCCTTTCCGCCCGTAATCGTCACGCGGTCGCGGGCGGGGCTGGGCCAGAGGTGGAACGCGGCCTCGGGCGCCCCGTCGGGCCGGGCGGCGTTGGCGACGGCGGGCACGAGCCGGAGGGCGTCGGCGACGACAAAGGCGGAACTGGTCGTGCCCGCCGCGTCGTCCGAGACGACGATCGAGTCGCCGGGAGCCAGCGTGAACTCGCCCAGCGCGTTCCACTGCCCCTGCGTGGCGCCGGGCGTCTGATCCACGCGGACGGTGGTGGGCTGGCCGTCGTGGTAGATGGTGAAGGGCGTGTTGGTGGCGCGGTTGAACGACGGCACCCACCACGCGCCGACGGTGTAGCGGCCCGCCGCAAAGCCCGACAGGTGGAAAACGGCGCGGTCGGCGCCCGTGCCCACGGCGTTGAGGCGCGCTTTCGTGTCTCCCCAGAACGGCGTGTTGGCGCTCTCGAACCAGTCGCCCGTTTCGCTGTAGCCCGCGTCGCCCGTGTCGAAGATGAAGCCTTCGTCGGGGACGACGACCTCCGCGGGCCGCGCCAGCACGAGCGCTGCCGCCACGGGCCGCTGGGAGGTGCCGCCCTCGGGCCGGTTGACGAGCGTGTTGGCCACCACCAGCGCCGACGAGCCGCCGCCGTCGAGGTTGAGGGCTTCTCGGGCGCCCAGCCCCACGAACAGGTCGGCCAGCTCGATCAGCGTCATGCCCGTCGAGGCCGTCTGCCGCCCATCCACGACGACGAGCAGCAGCTCGCCCTCGGGCGTGTAACCGACGGCGGTGCGCGGTTGCAGGTCGGTCGTGTCGCCGATGCCCGACCCGAAAAACACCTCCTCTTCCCACGTGATGCGCCGCCTGCCGTTTTCGACGAGGACGGGGCCGCCGCCCACGCCCGTGTCGAGGGGCCAGAGGGCGCCGCCGGCGGGAAACAGGGCCGTAGGCTGCGGCTGCGGCTGCGCCGTCGTGTTGGGGCTGGGGGCGGGGTAGTAGTACGTCTGGCCCGACACGGCGTACACCCACGCCACGTCGAAGGCGCCGTTCTGCAAAAGCCCGAAGGCGCCGCGCGTGGGGTAGTACGGGGTGCCGCCGCGGTTGAGCGCGCCAATGTTGGGCGACTTGACCTGCCCGTCCTCGGCGACGAGGCTGAAAGACTGACCGCCGCCGAAGTAGCCGCCGTTGACGGCGATAAGAGCGTCGCTGTCGAGGGCAAAGCTGGTTACCGTCTGCACGCCGCCGGCGTTGGCGGAAAGCAGCGCCCGCATTTCCCACGACGCATCCGACGTGTCGGCGCGGACGAGAAAGACGCGCACGGGCTCGGTGCGGGTGCCGCGTTTGAGCAGCGTATCGGCCTGGTAGGCGCGGATGGAAAGCGGCAGGCGGGCGTTGAGGTCTTCGCGCGGCTGGAAGGAGAGCCGGAGCTGCGCCCCGGCGGTGGGGGCAAAGGCGAGGGCGGCAAGGGCGGCGACGCAGAGGGCGCGGGCAGGGCGGCGCATGAACAGGCGGGCTGGTGGAGGCGCCAAGATAGCCTTTCCGCGCGGCGCTCAGTAAAACGGCAGGGCGGCGGCCAGCCGGTCGGGGAACACCTCGACGCCCTCGCGGCGGTAGTCCGGCGGCAACAGGGCGGCGTGCGCAAACGCGAGGCGCAGGCTTTCGAGCAGCAACGTCAGCCTGCCGGCGGCAGCCTCGAAAGGCGTGTAGGCTACGTCCCAGCCCAGCAACTCGGCGGCTACCCACCGCCCCTCGAACGCTACCGGCCCCGCCACGACGGCCCCTCTGCCGCCCGGGGAAACCTGCATGGCGCCCAGGGGCAGCGCCCCCGCCTGCTCGGCAGTCAGCCGGCGCACCAGCGTGTCGGCGCGGGCGGCGGCGCGGGGCCACGGCACGCCCCGGCGCCACGCCTCGACGGCATCGCGCGCCCCGGCGCTGTCGGCAAAGGCCCAGAGGCGCACCCGCGCCACGCGGCTTTCGGCGAAGTACGTGTCGCGCAGCCGGGCGTAGCCGTCGCGGGCAAAGCGCCCCAGCGTGAGGGTGTCGGCGGCAGCAGCGAGGGCGTCGTCGTAGCGGGCGGCGAGGTAGGCGCGGCGGGCGGCCAGGCGCGCATCGGCCAGCGTGTCCAGCCCGGCCTCGCGCGCCCACCCGGTCACGAGGCGGTCGCGGATGGTGGTTTCGAGGGCGGCGCGCAGGTCGGGGCGCCACGCCTCGGCCTCGACGCCGGGCAGCCCGTCGAGAAAGTCGGCCAGGGTAAAAGGCTGCCCGGCGACCCAGGCCAGGGGCGTCTGCGGCAAAAGCGCGCCGGAGGCGAGGCCGGGCACCTCGCGTTCCATCTCGAGGGCGACGCGCGGGTCGTCCTCGCGCGGCGCGAAGGGTGCCACGAGGGGCCACACGCCCGCCAGCGCCCGCGCGTCGATGCGCAGCGGAATGGCGGCCAGGCGCCGGCGGAGGTAGCGGGCCGCCGCCTCGTCGAAGCGGCGCTGCCGCCACGCCCAGGCCAGCTCCTCGCGCATATTCTCGAACGCCGTCGAAGCCACCGAGCCCGTAGCCCGGATGCTGTCGGCGCGGAAAAGGTGCCAGCCATTTTCGGAAGCGACCGGCCCGCCCACCTCGCCCCAGTCGAGGGCAAAGGCGAGGCTTTCGGGCGCCACGCCCAGGCTGTTCCACGTTATCCAGCCCAGCCTGCCGCCGGGGTCGGCGGTGGGGCCGCCGTAGCGCGCCGCCCCCAGCCGCGCCAGGCTGTCGAACGGGGCGCCCGCGGCAACGGCGTCGCGCCAGCGCCGCGCCTCGGCGCTGTCGGGCGTAAAAGCCTGCCGCAGCAGCACGTGCGTGCGCGTCCGGCGGAACGCCTCCTGCAACTGGGCCGTCGTGGGCGGCGGAATGGAAGGGCCTATGGTGGCCTCGAAAAAGGCGGCGCGCAGCGCGCGGTCGTGGGCGCGGCGGGCCGCGGCGGCCACCCACGCGGGCGCGCCGCCCGCATGCTCGGCCCGGGCGGCAACGATGCGGCGTTCGAGCAGGTCGCGGGCGAAATCGGCGCGGCGGCGCGGCGTGTCGCGGCCCGGCACCGCGGTTGCGTAGCGCCGGTAGGCGTCGGCAAAGTCGTCGGCGGCCAGGGCGTAGCCATTCCAGCGGGCCACGACGGGCGCCTCGCCCGCCTGGGCGCCGGCGCGGCAGGGCACGGCGAGCACGGATAACACGCCTGCACAGCCCGCCATCAGCAGCCGCACGAGTGCCCGGGGGCGGGCAGCAGGAAAGGGCGGCAAGGCTACAACGTCTGGCATGGGCAGGATTTACGACGAGGGGAAGCCCTTTTCGGCGCCCTTTTGCACGGGCGCGGGCGGCGATTTATTGCGCCGGGCGGGGCGGCGGGTTTGCGGTTGGGGGCCGGCCCGTGTATTATGAAACGCCTCCCTTTTCTGGACAGGCGTCCTTTCCACCATCCCTTCAACCCTCCATGCGCAAAGTTACCCTTTTCCTGCTGGGCCTGCTCGCCGCCACGGGCGCGGCAACGGCCCAGACGCTCCTGCCCAGCACCGCCTGGCAGATCAGCGGCGGCAGCCAGTACTGGTTTCCGGCCTCGGGCGGCGTGGTGCGCGGCGGCGCCATCAACCCGGCCACGGGGCACCTGCTCGTCGTCAGCCGGCAGGGCGGCACAAACGTCGTCGTCGTGGATGCCGCCACGGGCGACTCGACGGCGGCGCTCGACATGACGGGCGTGGCCGCGTCGGACGGCTTTTTCAAGCTTTCCGAGATCGGCACCACGTCGGACGGCCAGATTTTCGCCGCCGGCCTCTCGCTCAACAACACCAAAAACATCCAGCTTTTTCGGTGGGCGAGTGAAAGCGCTACCGCCGAGATCGTCTATAACGGCCCCATCGGGGCAGGGCGCTGGGGCGATGCCTTTGGCGTGGGCGGCAGCGGCACCGCCGTCGAACTCTACCTGTCGGGCTCGGGCAACGACCAGATCGCCGTTTTCGACTACGACGGCACGGCGGCCACCCTGCGCCCCACCTACCTCATCCCCGAGGCGGGCACCCCGCGCGGGCGCTACGGCCTGGTAAAGGCGCCGGGCGAGGACAGCCTGTGGATCAACCAGCCCGGCACCGCCATCGCCAAGATCAGCCTGACGACGGGCGAAATCGGGCGCGAAATCCCCGAAACCACGGTGCCCGTCGGCTTTGGCGACCTGACGTATTTCGAGCGGATGGGGCGACGGTACCTGGGCACCGGCGTGCGCTTTGGCGGCACGCCCAGCGAGTACTTCGCCGTCGTGGACGTGACGACGCCGGGCATGGAGAAAATCGTCTTCGTCACGCCCACGCTGGGCGCCAACCCCAACGGCAACGCCGCCGGCTTTGTCGCCTACGACGCCACCCGCGACCGCCTCGTCGCCGGCGCGACCGACAACGGCATCGCCGCCTTCGACCTGTCGGGCTTCATGGCTTTCGAGGCCGTGCTGAACGGCTTCAACGAGACGAACCCCGTCGCCTCGCCGGCCACGGGCACCATCAACGTCGCCCTGGCCGGCGACACGATCACCGTCAACGGGCGCTTCGACGGGCTCAGCGCGGCCTTTGCGGGCTCGCACATCCACGTGGGCGCCGTGGGCGCCAACGGCCCCGTCGCCATCGCCTTTACGCCCACCCTCAGCCAGTCGGACACGCGCGGCACCTTCCGCACGACGATTGACCTGGGCGACGCGCCGCCCAACGGCATCAGCGCTACCGACTTCATGGCGGCGCTGATGGACGGCGGCCTGTACTTCAACGTCCACTCGGCCAACCACCCGGCGGGCGAGATCCGCGGGCAGCTGTTGCCCGTGGGCAACGCGGCCCCCACGGCGCCCGCCATCACGGCGCCTGCTGAGGGCGCGACGGTGCTCGTGGCCGGCGACTTCCGGGCGGACGTCGAGGTGGCGTGGACGGCCAGCACCGACGCCGACGGCGACGCCGTCACGTACGTGTGGCAGCTGGGCACGGCGGCTAACTTCAGCGGCGCCACCACGCGCGTGCTCAAGCGCAGCAGCACCCCGGGCGTCGTCGTGGGCACGGTGGGCGACCTCTACCGGATGCTCACGATGGACTTCGGCCTTGCCGCCGGCGACTCGGTTGCCCTCTACCACCGCGCCCTCGCCTCCGACGGCTCGCTCGTCGCTGCGGGCGCGCCGGCCCAGGTGTACTTCAAGCTGGGCCGCCTGGCCGTTACCGATGCCACGTGGCGCGTCGAGACCTCGGCGACGGGCTTTTTCCGCGCCGACAACAACACGCGCGGCGGCGCCTACAACCCCACCACGGGCCACGTCATCGCCGTCAGCCGCTCGGGCGGCCTCAAAATGGTGATGATTGACGCCGCCACGGGCGACTCGGTGGGCGTGCTCAGCACCGCCGGCGTGGCGGGCGGCACCTTCGTGCTCAGCGAAATCGGCGTCACCGCCGACGGCCAGATTTTCGGCGCCAACCTGAGCGTGGCGCCGGCCACGAGCGCCGTCAAGGTGTACCGCTGGGCCGACGAGTTCTCGGCGCCGACGCTGGTTTTCGAGAGCACGGGCCTGGAAGGGCCGCGCTACGGCGACAGCTTCGGGCTGATGGGCGCGGGAGACGCCGTGACGCTGTTCCTGACGGGCAGCGGCAACGAGCGCATTGCCGTGCTCAAGCCGACGGCCGCCGGGGACGCGTTTGAACTCGACGACTACCTCGTCCCCGAGGCCGGTGAGCCGCGCGCGCGCGGTGGCATCGCCGCCTCGATGACGCCCGACAGCATCTGGGTCAAGTCGCCCACGCACGCCCTTGCCAAGGTGGCCCTCGCCGGCGGCGGGCGCCGCGACCTGCCCACGAGCCTCGTCTCGACGGGCTACAGCGACCTCGCCTCGGCGACGGTCGAGGTGGAGGGCGTGATGCACTCGTACCTGCTCACGGGCGTCAAATTCCAGGGCGCCGAAAACTTCGCCCTCGTGGACGTGACGACGCCGGGCGCCGAGTTCGTCGTCGGCCTCACCGACACGCTGGGCGTGGCGCCCAACGGCAACGCGTCGGGCTTTGCCGCCTTCGACAAGCGCAACGGGCGGCTTATCGTGGCCTCGACCAACAACGCCATCGCGGCCTTCGACGCGCCCGTGATGCTGGTGGATGCGGCCATCGCGGCTAATGCGCTGCCCACCCCGGCAGCCATCACCGCGCCTGCCGACGGGGCGATGCTGACGCTCGAGGGCGGCGCGGGCACGGCCTTTACCGCCACGTGGAGCCCCGCCACCGACGACGGCGGCAGCCTCACCTACCGGTGGCAGCTGAGCACGTCCGCCGACTTCTCGGGCGGCATCGTCGTTGATGCCGACGCGGGCGCGGACAACCAGTACACCACCACCTTTGGCGCCGTGGATGCCCTGCTGATGGCCGCCGGCGTGGCCGACGGCGGCACGGCGACGGTTTACCACCGCGTCGTGGCGACGGACGGCACCAACTACGCCGCCTCGGCCATCGCTTCGGTCGTGCTCACGCGCGGCCTGCTCGTGGGCGTGGACGATCCGGCGACGCCGCTGCCTGCCGCCTTCCGCCTCCACGGCAACAGCCCCAACCCGCTCGCGAGCACGACGACGCTGCGCTTCGACCTGCCCGCGCAGGCCGACGTGACCGTCCGGGTGTACGACACGATGGGCCGCGAGGTGATGAAGCGCACCGCCGCGCTGGCCGCAGGTGCCGACCGCACCCTCGCCCTCGACGGCGCGGCGCTGGCGGCGGGCGTGTACGTGTACCGCCTCGAAGCCACGCTCGGTGGCCGCGCCGAGGTGCGCACGGGGCGCTTTGCCGTCGTCCGGTAACGGCGCCTGGCGTGTTCAGAAAGGGGGTGGCGTCCAGCCGGGCGCCACCCCCTTTTTTTGCCTGATACCAGTTCTGGAAGATTGTAGCTCACCCTTACTCAGTCACTCCCGCGAAAGCG
>CBDUCD010000120.1:0-8009 GCA_965365535.1 uncultured Rhodothermales bacterium
GTGGGAGAGGGAACAGGCAGACATCCCCCTTGACCCCTTCAGAGACAGACACTCAGAGCACCCGGAAAACGAACAGCACGAGTAGGGCGACAAAGCCGGCGGCAAAGGTCATGAACGCGATGGCCTGCTGGACGCAGGAGGCGCGGGTGGAGTACATGGCGGTAATCTATATTTGTGGTTCGGGATAGCCTCTGCTGCTATCGGAAGCGTTTTCAGCATCTTAAACGCCGCCTCGGCCCCCATGAAACTCCTCGCCTTTTTCGCCTTCGTCCTGTTCACGTGGACCGGGCCGGCACTTCAGGCCCAGACCGCCGCCAACCCCGCGCGCGCCCGCAACGGCATGGTCGTCAGCGCGCACCGCGAGGCGTCGGCGGCGGGCGTCGAGGTGCTGCGCGCCGGTGGCAACGCCGTTGATGCGGCCGTGGCGACGGGCTTTGCCCTGGCCGTGACGTTTCCCGTGGCGGGCAACATCGGCGGGGGCGGCTTTATGGTCATCCGCCAGCCCGACGGCACGGCGACGACCTTCGACTACCGCGAAAAGGCGCCCGCCGCCGCCACGCGCGACATGTTTCTCGACGAAAACGGCAGCTTCGTGCCCGAACGCTCGCAGCAGGGGTACCTCGCCTCGGGCGTCCCCGGCTCGGTCGCCGGCCTCGTTGCCGCGCAGGCCCGGTACGGCAGGCTGCCCCTCGCGCAGGTGATGGCGCCCGCCATCCGGCTGGCCGAAGAGGGCTTCGTCCTGACCCACAACCACGCCCAGCGCTTCAACGGCTACCGCGGCTATTTCGCCCGATTCCCCTCGACGGTGGCCTATTTCTTCAAGCCCGACACCACGCAGCGCTGGCAGGAGGACGAGCGGTTCGTGCAGCGCGACCTGGCTGCCGTGCTCCGCCGCATCGCCGAGAAGGGGCGCGACGGCTTTTACCGGGGCCGCACCGCCGACCTCATCGTGGCCGAGATGCAGCGCGGCGGCGGCCTCATCACCCACGCCGACCTGGAAGCGTACCAGGCCGTCGAGCGGGCGCCCGTCGTGGGCACGTACCGCGGCCACCGCGTCATCACGATGGGGCCGCCGTCGTCGGGCGGCGTGGCGCTGCTGCAACTCCTGAATGCCGTCGAACCCTACGACGTGCGCGCGATGGGCTGGAACAGCAGCGCGACGGTTCACCTGATGGGCGAGGCCATGCGCCGCGCTTATGCCGACCGCGCCGAGTTTCTGGGCGACCCCGACTTCGTGCCCGTGGCCACGTCCGAACTCGCCTCGAAAACCTACATGCAGCGCCGGATGATGGACTTCAACCCGTACCGCGCCGACACGTCGGCCCGGCTGGGCCACGGCGACCCGTTTGCGGGCGAATCAACCGAGACGACGCACTACTCCGTCGTGGACGCCGAGGGCCGCGCCGTCAGCGTGACGACGACGCTCAATGGCGGCTTTGGCTCGGGCGTCGTCGTGGCGGGCGCGGGCTTTTTCCTCAACAACGAGATGGACGACTTCTCGGCCAAGCCCGGCGTGCCCAACATGTTCGGGCTGGTGGGCAACGAGGCCAACAGCATCGCGCCGGGCAAAAGGATGCTTTCTTCGATGACGCCCACCATTGTCGAGGACAGTCAGGGGCGGCTCTCACTCGTCGTGGGCACGCCCGGCGGCTCGACCATCATCACGACGGTTTTCCAGGTCATCGTCAACACGCTCGACTTCGGCATGAACGTCCAGCAGGCCGTAGATGCGGGGCGCATCCACCACCAGTGGCTGCCCGACCAGCTTTCCGCCGAGGCGTTTGCCCTCTCGGGCGACGCGCGCGAAAACCTGCGGCTGCGCGGCTGGACCGTGCGCACCGGCGGCACCTGGGGCCAGGCCGACTGCATCGCCGTCCAGTACGACGCCGCCAGCACGCAGATAGACCCGTCGGGGCTGGACCGGCTCGAATCCACGTCTAAGGGGCGCGTGCTGCTCGGCGGCGCCGACCCGCGCGGCGAGAACGCGGCGGCGGGGTATTAGCGGCCAGTCAGCTCCACTCGTTCTCCTCTTTCTGCACGCCCGCGACGACGGGCACGGGGTACTGGTTCGAGAAGCACGCGTTGCACATGCGGCCCTCGCACGAGGCGTTGGCCTTGGTCACCGCCGCCATCATGCCATCAATGGTGAGGTAGGCGAGCGAGTCCACGCCCAGCCAGTCGGCCATGGCCTGCGTGTCGTCGAACTGGTTCATGAGTAGCTCCTCGCGGCTGGGGAAGTCCATGCCGTAAAAGCAGGGCGAGACGACGGGCGGGCTCGCCACGCGGAAGTGCACCTCGCGGGCGCCCGCCTCGCGCACCATCCTGACGAGCTGCCGCGCCGTCGTGCCGCGCACGATCGAGTCGTCGAGCATGACGACGATGCGGTCTTTGAGCACGCCATCAACCGTGTTGAACTTGGTGCGCACGCGCAGCTCGCGCTTGTCCTGGCCGGGCGAGATAAAGGTGCGGCCCACGTAGTGGTTGCGGATGAGGCCGATCTCGAAGCGGCACGGCAGGCCAATTTTGTTGCACTCACTCACGTAACCCAGCGTGGCCGTGTTCGACGAGTCGGGCACGGCGATGACGATGGGCGGCTTCTGGCCGCGTTTCACGCGGGGCACGGGCGCGTCGTGGGCGAGGGCCTTGCCGATTTTGCGGCGCACCTTGTCCACCATCTCGCCAAAGACGAACGAGTCGGGGCGCGAGAAATAGACGTACTCGAACACGCACTGGCTTACGCCAAAGCGCTGCGCGAGCATGTACGAGGCAAAGTCGCCGCTGGCCACGCCGTCGCGGTCGATGACGAGCACTTCGCCCGGCTCCACGTCGCGCACGTACTCGGCGCCGACGAGGTCGAAGGCGCACGTTTCGGACGCCACGCAGTGCGCCCACGTGCCGTCGCGGTTGGCGCGGCGCCCGAGCGCGAGCGGGCGGAAGCCGTTGGGGTCGCGCACGGCAATCAGGGCGTCGTCCGTCAGGATGACGAGTGAAAAGGCGCCCTCGACCTGGGCCAGCGCGTCGAGCACCTGGTCAATGCGTCGGCTGCGGCGGCTCTGCGCGATGAGGTGGAGCACGAGTTCCGAGTCGCTCGTCGTCTGGAACAGCGTCCCGCGCTGCTCGAAGGCGCTGCGCAGCTCGCGCGCGTTGGAGAGGTTGCCGTTGTGGGCAAGGGCCACGTTGCCCAGCTTGTCGTGGACGACAAAGGGCTGGATGTTGGCGCGGTTGTCGCTCGAGCCCGTCGTCGAGTACCGGTTGTGGCCGATGCCGCTGTCGCCCATCAGCACGCTCTCGAAAAGCGCCGGGTCGCGGAACACGTCGAGCACGAGGCCGGCGTCCTTGTGGTGCGGCATGGTAGGCCGCTGCCGCCGCTCGTCGAACGTCGCCGTGACGATGCCCGCCGACTCCTGCCCGCGGTGCTGGAGCGCGTGCAGGCCGTAGTAGATGGTGCGCGCCGCATCGGGGGCGTTGAAGATGCCGAAGATGCCGCAGTACTCCCGAATCTGGCGCATCACGCGAAAGGGTTCAGAGGGCGATGAGGAGGGACGCGGTGGCAATGCCGAGGGCGTCCCAGAACAGGTCTTTGGGGCTGAAGCCGCTGCCGCCGGGGCGGCGCTCGTCGTAGAGTTCTTTGGCCAGCCCGATGCCCGCGCCCGCGCCCGCCGCGAAAGGCAGCGCCGCGCCTTCCGACACGTCGGCCTTGTTGACGAGCACGTACTGGCCCCCGACGGTGAAGAGAAAGCTGAACGTGAAGTGCTGCACCTTGTCGAAGCCCAGCCAGCGGTCGCGGGCAGGCAACGGAAGCGGAGCATCCGGGGTTCTGTGAATACCCGTCGGCGCGGCGGCTGCCCCTTGCGCGAGGGCCTGCACCTGCCGGATCGCGTCGGCGTTGGCGCGGCGCTGCGCCTGCGCCGGGGGGGCGACGAGCGCGAGGGCGAGGGCGGCCAGCAGGAGGGGCGCGTTAATCCTCGAACAGCTTTTTGAGCGCATACGCGGCCCCTCCGAAAAGAATGAAGCCCGCCACGAGCAGGACGAAGATGCCGCCCGCCGGTGGCGTCACGTAGCGGACGGAGACGTTCTGCTTGCTCGCGCCCGCCACGAGTTGCACCACGCCTGCCCGCTCGGGCGTCCACGCCACCCGCGCGGCGCCGCCCGTCAGCACCACGTCGCGCTGCGACACGGCGGCATTGGGGCGGTACACGACGTAGAGCGTGTCGGCGCCCTCGACGGCCACGGTCACGGGCACGCCAATGCGCACCACCTCGCCGGGCGGCACGAGCTGGGCGCGGGCCGGCAGGGGCAGCAGCAACAGGGCGGCGAGAAGAAAGCGCGTCATCGGACCGGCGGGATTTCAGGGTCGTGGTGGCGGAACGGCAGCGGGTCGCGCTCGACGGCGGGATACTCGTGCCCGAACGTCAGGTACGCGGCAAAGCCGAGCGTGCCCAGCAGCCACACGAACGGGATGACGTAGGGAATCCACCCGAAGCCGTCCATCTGCCAGCCCGTGCCGTAGAGCCGGCCCGTGAACTCGGAGACGAGGCTCCACACGAGCACAACGGCCAGCAGGCCGGGCACGACCAGCTTGATGAGCCAGTCGAACCACGGCCCCAGCTTGAACTTCGAGTGCATGTTGACGGCGTGGCGCAGCTTGTCGGCGCCCAGCACCCAGCCCACGAGCAGGCATTCCAGCATCCCCACCGTGAGCAGGCTGTAGTTGAACGCCCAGTGGTCCATCACGTCGAGCAGGGTCAGCCCCAGGGCGCCGTTGCCCGTCAGCCCCGGGTCTATGACGGCGGGGAGGGTATAGATGATGGAGCCCGCGACGCCCGGCACCAGAATCATGGCGAGGGCCTTGCCGCGCGTCACGCCCAGCTTGTCTATGAGGGCCGAGGCGGGGCCTTCGACAAGCGAGATGGACGAGGTCAGGCCCGCGATGACGACGAGGAAAAAGAAGAAAAAGCCGAACAGCCGCACGCCCCACGGGAATTCCGAGATGCCCTCGGGAATCACGAAAAACGAGAGCGAGAGGGTGCCGCCCACGGGGTTGAGCGCGAACACGAACAGGAGCGCGAAAATGGCGACGCCTGCCAGGTACTCGAAGCCGCAGTTCATGAACGACACCAGCAGCGAGTTGTTGACCTGGTCGGCGTCGCGGGGCAGGTACGAGGCGTAGGCCGTCATCGTGCCCAGCCCGAGCGAGAGCGAGAAAAACATCTGCGAAAAGGCGCCTTTCCAGACCTGCGGGTCGAGGATGCCCTCGATGTCGGGGTTGAAAAGGTAGAGCACGCCGTCCATGCCGCCGGGCAGCGTGAGGCCGCGCACGATGAGCACGATCATGAACACCCACATCAGGGGCACGAAAATGCGCACCGCCGCCTCGATGGTCTGCGTGCCCTTCGCCAGAATGAGCACGTTGAGCGCCCAGATGACGAGCACGCACAGCATGGGCGACCACGTGGTGATGAGGTTGAAAAAGTACACGGTCGCGTTGGGGTCGTCGGGCGCCGTGGGCGTCATGAAGGGCGCAAACGGGGCCGACACGCCGCCCTCGAACAGGCTGCCAAAGGCGCCGAACATCATGCCCAGCGCCCAGCCCAGAATGGCGATGTAGTACATCGTGATAAAGCCCGCCGCGCCAATGCTCCACCAGCCCACGAACTCGCCCCGCCGCCCCGACACGCGGTAGAGGGCTTCGGGAAACGAGCGCCGCGTCATCGTGCCCAGCCCGAACTCGAGGATCATGACGGGGATGCCGAGCGCGAACAGGGCGAAGAAGTAGGGCAGGTAAAACGCGCCGCCGCCAAACTGGTACGCGTTCGACGCGAAAAACACGATGTTGCCCAGCCCGATGGCCGAACCGGATGCAGCGAGGATGAAACCGAGCTTGGAGTTCCAGACGCTGCGTTCAGGGGGGGAGGCCGAGTCTTGCAAAGCCGACGGGGTGTTTTCGGTGAAGCCGGAAGGTAAGCAATGCCTCGCGCCCGCGCCCCCACCCGTACGCCGTCTGCCCGCGCGGCCCGGCAAAAGCTGCCTGACGGGCTCGGTTAGAGGACTGTTGCACCTGCGCCATTCGTGACACAACATGCATTAGCGGGGGCCTCCACCGAAACAATAGCCCCTGCCGGGCCGATTAGGGCGCCACTACATCGCAACCCCCACACCGGGGCGCGCCGATGATTCTGTCACAAAAGCAAAACGCACCCTATGCGCACCCTTATCACCTCCCTCTTCCTCCTCGCCCTTGCCCTGCCGGCTGCTGCGCAGAGCGACCGCATCGAAACCGACCGCCCGGGCGTCGTGCCCTCGCCCTACACCGTGCCGATGGGCACCTTCCAGGCCGAGCTGGGCGCCCTCAACGGCGCCTACACCGAAAACGCCGGCTTCAAAGTCACCACGTTCAACTTTCCGCTCCAGCTTCGCTACGGCCTCACCCCCGGGCTCGAGCTGCGCGTGCAGTCGGACGTGTACGAGTTCGTGAGTGCCGAGGACGCCAATGGCGTCAAAAACAACACGGACGGCTTCACGAATCTCACGGCGGGCATCAAGTACACGATTCCCGCGGGCGCCAAGGTCAACGTCGTCGTGATCCCCGAAGTCATCGTCCCCATCGGCGAGCCGGAAACGCGCAACATGGACGACGTGGGCTTCAGCACCGACTTCGTGGCCCGCTTCGACCTGGGCGAGAGCCCGCTCGACCTGTCGGTCGTCGGCGGCCTCGACGTGCTCAAGATCCCGGACTACAAGGGCGATAAAAAGTACTTCGCCTACGGCAACTTTGCCGGGCGCGCCGCCAGCGACTTCAGCGAAAGCGCCCGCCTGTTTGCCGAAATCGCCTTCCGCCCGCAGATCAACGACTTCGAAAACCGCTACGCCCTCGTGGGCATCGGCGCCAAGTTTCTGGCGGCCCCCAACGTGGCCTTCGACATCATCGGCCACCGCGCCTTTGCCACGGACGGCCCCTACGACTGGGACTTCGGGCTGGGCGTCTCGACGCGCTTCTAACCCCAACCGTCCTTTCTGACCACGCTGCGGCGGGCGCTTCTTCACGGGGCGCCCGCCGCGCGCGTTTCGGGCCGCGACACGACGAGGATGCCGGCCACGATGAGCAGGGCGCCGGCGAGGGCAAGTGCGCCCGGAAACTGACCAAACAGGAGGGCGCCCCAGAGGGCGGCAAAAACCACCTGGGCGTAGCCCACCGTCGTCGCCCGCCCCGCCGTCTCCATCGAAAGCCCCGTCGTGAGCGCCATCTGCGCGCCCTGCGTCAGCACCGCGATGGCCAGCAGCAGCCCCCATTCGCGCCCCGTGGGCCACACGGGATGCAGGGCCGTGACGAGCGCCGCTGCGGGAAAGCTCACGAGGGGCAGGTAAAACACGATGGTGAGGGGCGCCTCGCGTCCCGCCAGCCCCCGAATGGCGAGGTAGGCAAGCGACGAGCCGAGGGCGCCCGCGAGCGCCACGCCCACGGGCACGATGGGCAGCGCCGCGGCCCCGAAGCCGGGCTGCACGACGAGCAGCAGCCCCACCACGCACAGGCCCAGTCCGCGCCAGCCCGCCCGCGTCAGCTTTTCGCCCAGCAAGGGCGCCGCCAGCACGGCCACGAAAACGGGGTTCATGTACTGGAGCAGCGTTGCCTCGGCCAGGGGCAGCCGGGGCAGCGCCCAGAACAGGCAGATGAGGGCCACGAACCCGAAAAAGCCCCGCGCCACGAGCAGCCGGCGGTGCGTGCCCAGAACAGGCAGGCCGCGCTTTTTCAGCAGGGCGTACGTCACCGCCAGCGAGAACAGCGTCCGCACGAGCACGATTTCGCCCGGCGGGATGCGCGTGCCCAGCCCCTTGGCGCTGGCCGTCATCAGGCTGAACAGAAAGGCGGCCAGCAGCATGTAGCGCAGGCCGGGCGTGAGGCGCATGGCGGCAGGGCAGGGGCAGCCGGCAACGTACAGGCCGGGCGGCGGGCGGCGCTGTTAAGAATGGGTGGAAGGGAACACCCTTTTTAGTCCTGTTTTATATTGCCC
>CBDUCD010000121.1:0-7971 GCA_965365535.1 uncultured Rhodothermales bacterium
GTCGTGGCCAGCCCGGCGTCAATGACGCTGCACCCGACGCTCTGCATCGTGGCCGTGACGAGGCGGGCGCACACCTCGCCCGTCACCCGCGCATCGCGCCCGACGACGACGAGCGGGGCCGCGCCGCGCGCCTCGGCCCGGCGGCGCGTCCACGTGCCATAGGCAGCGGCAAAGCGCACCAGCACGGCGGCGTCGAGCCCGGCGCCAAAAATGCCGCGGATGCCGGAGATGGAGACCATGAGGGTTCGGGAAGACATGGGATTCTGGGAGTGTCGAGTGTCGAATGGGGAAAAGTCCGTAAGGGCGCCCTGATGGCGGGCTGACAAGTGGAGGTGTTCAAAAGCGAGCACATCCCCTTGCTCGTCATTCCCCCCGGAGTCCATCCCGCCTGCGGGGGAGTGACTAATACCGGATCGCTGAGTTAGCCGTGCATGGTTCTATTCGTCATCCCCGACTTGATCGGGGATCCAGCCGCTGGCAAGGTGGCGTTGGCCCTCGCCGAACCGGCGACTGGGCTCCCGCCTGCGCGGGAGCGACCGAAAACAATGCACTGCAATTTTTCAGAACGGGTATAAGAGTCTGTCTATGAAGGAGTCAAGGGGATGTCTGCCTGTTCCCTCTCCCCCCGGGAGAGGGTTAGGGTGAGGGCGAAAGTGCCCATTTCGTTCGCAGCGCACGGGCCGGCCTGAAAAGCCCCCTTACCCCGGCCCTCAAAAGACCCACTGGGGTTGAGGAGGTTGAAAGGGCCTTCATAGACCGTCCCTGAGACTGAATTCTGATTCTCGAAAAGAACTGATATGTGAACACCTCCACCTGCTAGCGCTTGCGGGGTGGCACGCGCTGCGCCTGGCGCGCCCTCTGGAACGATGGTGCTGCGTGGCGTCGGGGCGCCGCACAGCCTGCCGCACCAGCAACGCCCGCCGCGAAGATACCGGGCGCGGGCGCCGGGCACGCCATGGCCCGGGCGGTTCAACCGGAATTGACGAAACTGGGGCCGGGAGGTCGTGTTGGCCCCGGCCCCTCCCGCCCTTTTTCCGCCCCATGCACGAGACCCGGCACCGCCGTTTTGCGCAGTACGCGTGGGGTGTGCTGGCGTACACGCTCGTGGTGGTGGTGTGGGGCGCGTTTGTGCGCGCGTCGGGCTCGGGCGCGGGCTGCGGGCGCCACTGGCCGCTGTGCAACGGCGAGGTCATCCCGCCCGCCCCCGCCGTCGAAACCCTGATCGAGCTGTCGCACCGGGTGACGAGTGCCCTTATCGGACTGCTCATCGTCGCGCTGGTGTGGGCGGCGTTCCGGCTGTACCCGCAGGGGCACCGCGTGCGGCGGGGCGCCGTCCTGTCGCTCGTGTTCGTCGTCACCGAGGGGCTCGTGGGCGCGGCGCTCGTGCTTTTCCGGCTGGTCGCCGACGACGCCTCCCTTGCGCGGACCCTGTCCATCGCGCTCCACCTCAACAACACGTTCGTGCTCGTGGCGTGCCTGGCGCTTACGGCGTGGTGGGCGTCGGGGCAAAAGGCGCCGGCGGGTGGGGCGGCGCCGGGTGTGCGGGCCGTGCTGGCCGCCCTCGTGCTGGGAACGCTCGTGGTGAGCACCGCGGGCGCCATCACCGCGCTGGGCGACACGCTTTTCCGTCCCGAGACGACGGGCGCCGCCCTCGACGCGGCGTTTACGGGCGCCTCGCACCACCTCGAAAAGCTGCGCGTGTACCACCCCCTCTTGGCCGTCGCGCTGGGCGTGGCGCTGCTGGCGGGCGTGCCGTTCGTGCAGCGGCGCAGCGCGGGCGCGGCCTCGCGGCTGGGGGCACTTGTGGTGGGCTTGTATCTTCTCCAGGTGGCGCTGGGCGTGTGGAACATCTTTCTGCGGGCGCCTATCCCCCTGCAACTCGTCCATCTGTTCGTGGCCGACGCGCTCTGGGTGGCACTTGTCCTGTTTGCCTGCCAGAGCCTGGCTACCGCCCCCGCCCGCGCCGTCGCGGCCCTCGACGCCTCCCCCGCTGCATGACCGTCCCCGAGCCCACCGCCGAAACCTCGCGCTTTCTCCAGGCGCACGCGCCCTCGTTTGCCCGCGACGCGTTCGTGCTCACCAAGCCCGAAATCACGTTTCTCGTCGTCCTGTCGGCCCTCGCGGGCTGGGTGCTGGGCGGCGACGCGCCGGGGGCGACGGGCTGGAAGCTGGCGGCGACGCTCGTAGGCGTGGCCCTCACGTCGTCGGGTGGGGCCGTGCTCAACCACCTGTTCGAAAAGGACTTCGACGCCACGATGCACCGCACGGCGGGGCGGCCCTTGCCCGCGGGCCGCGTGTCGGAAGGCCACGCCCGGATCATGGGCTACGGGCTGATCTGCGCGGGCGTCGGGCTGCTGTGCCCCGTCGTCAACCCGGCGACGGCGCTGCTGGCCCTCCTCGCCGTCGTGCTCTACCTCAAAGTCTATACGCCCCTCAAGCGCGTCACGACGCTCAACACGCTCGTGGGGACGATTCCCGGCGCCCTGCCCGCGCTGGGCGGCTACGTGGCGGCGACGGGGCGGCTGGGCGCGCCGGGATGGGCGGCGTTTCTGCTGCTCGCCGCCTGGCAGATGCCGCACTTTCTGTCGCTTTCGTGGATGTACCGCAAGGACTACGCGCGCGGCGGCTTCCACATGAGCGCGAGCTACGACGCCACGGGGCGCGCCACGGGCCTGTGGATGCTGGGCTTTACCCTCATCACCATTGCCGCGAGCCTGCTGCCCCTGGCGATGGGGCGGGCGTCGTGGCTCTACGGCGGCCTTGCCCTCGCCCTCGGCGCCTACTTTCTGCGCCCCGTCGCGGCGTTTCTGGCCGGCCCCACGGCGCCGCGCGCCAAGCGCGTGCTCAAGGCGTCCGTGCTCTACATCCCCCTCATCGTAGCCGCGCTCGTAGCGGACGTGCTGCTGTAACGGTCTGCACCCATGCCCGCCGTCGCCCTCGACAACGTCCACTACGCTTATGGCAGCCACCGCGCCCTCGACGGCGTGACGATGAGGGTGGAAAGGGGCGCGCTGCACGCCCTGCTCGGCCCCAACGGCTCGGGCAAGACGACGCTGTTCCGCCTGCTGATGACGCTGCTGCACCCGCAAGGGGGCACCGTCCGCATTGACGGGGTTGACGTGGCCGCGCAGCCCGGCGCCGTCCGGCAAAAGCTGGGCGCCGTGTTCCAGCACGCCGCCCTCGACGACGAGCTGACGGTCGAGGAAAACCTGCGCGTGCAGGCGGCGCTGTACGGGATGGGCCGGCAGGCGGCAGGGCTGCGCAGCGACGAGCTGCTGGACGCCCTCGACCTCGGCGCCCTGCGCCGGCGCCGCGTCCGGACGCTGTCGGGCGGCGAGCGGCGCCGCGCCGACCTGGCCCGCGCCCTTGTCCACCGCCCCGCGCTGCTGCTGCTCGACGAGCCCACGACGGCCCTCGACCCCACGGCGCGGCGGCAGTTCCACACCCTCCTCGCCCACATGCGGCGGCAGCAACCCCTGACGATTCTGATGGCAACGCACCTGCTGGACGAAGCCGAAAACGCCGACGGCGTGACCGTGCTGCACCGGGGCCGCGTCGTCGCCGACGGCCCGCCCGACGCGCTGCGCGGCGCCCTCGGGCGCGAGGTGCTGTGGATTACCCCCGCCGCCGGCAGCGTTCTCGACGCCGACCCGCCGCCCCCCTTGCCCGGCGGCACCGTCAGCCGCGTGGGCGCGCGGCTGCGCGTCGAGCACCCGCGCCCCGTCGAGGCGCTGGGGCTGCTGGGCGCGGAGCACCCCGGCAGCATCGCCAGCGCGACGGTGCGGCAGCCGACGCTCGAAGACGTGTTTTTCGCCGCCACCGGCGCGGGCTTTACCGAGGCGGAGCGATGAGCGCCGTCCTGGCCCTGTGGGGGCGCGAGGTGCGCAAGTTCGTGCGCGAGCGGAGCCGCGTCGTGGGCGCCCTCGCCCAGCCCCTCGCCTTCTGGCTCCTCCTCGGCTTCGGCTTCGGCGGCACGTTCCAGATGCCCCGCGGCACGGCCAGCGTGCCCTACCTCGACTACCTCTTTCCCGGCGTCGTGGCCCTCGTGGCGCTCTTTACCGCCATCTTCTCGACGATTTACGTCGTGGACGAGCGGCGGAGCGGCTTTTTGCAGGCGGCCCTCGTGGCGCCCGTGTCGCGCACGGCGATTGTGGCGGGCAACGTGCTGGGCGGCACGAGCCTCGCCGCCGTCCAGGCGTTTCTGTTCTGGCTGGCGCTGCCGTTCGTGGGGCGCCCGTACACCCTTGCGGGCCTCGCGCTCACGCTCGCGGGCACCGCCCTGCTGGCCCTCGCCTTTACCGCGCTGGGCTTCGTGATGGCGTGGCGCGTGGAGACGACGCGCGGCTTCCACGCCCTGATGAACGTGTTTCTGCTGCCCCTCTGGTTTTTGTCGGGCGCGGCGTTTCCGCTTGCCGGCGCGCCGCCCCCTCTGGCCCTCCTCATCCGCCTCAACCCCGTGTACTACGGCGTCGAGGTGCTGCGGTCGGGCTTTTACGCGCCCGGCGCCAATCCCGTGGGCGGGCCAAGCCTCGGGCTGTCGCTGGGCGTAAGCGCCGCTTTTGCCCTTCTGATGCTGGCGTGGGCCGTGGCTACGGCGCGCCGCCCCCGGCTCGGGTGAAATAGACGAGCGACTCGTCGGCGCCGCGGTAGGGCTGCGGCGCGCCCGTGCGGATGGAATGGGCGCGGTAGCCGTGCGCGGCCAGCCGGTCGCAGATGGCGCGCGGATTGGTGCCCGCCGCCGCCAGCGTCGTCGCATTCAGTTCAACGAACAGGTGGCGCACGCGCCCCGCCCGCAGCAGCCCGTCCATGCCCTGCAACACGCGCGCCTCGTGCCCCTCCACGTCTATCTTGACGAGGTGGATGGCGTCGAGCCCGCGCGCCTCGCAAAAGGCGTCGAGCGTGGTCGCGGCCACGTCCTCGAACACGTCCGTCACCACGTCCGCCGACGACGTGCCCGTGCTGCGGGCGCCGCCCCAGTACAGCCGCTCGACGCCTGCCCGGTCGGAAACGAGCAGGGGCACGACCTCGACGTTCTGGAGGGCGTTGAGCGCCAGGTTCTTTTCGAGCGTGGCGCGCTGCGGCCCGCCGGGCTCGAAGGCGAACACCTGCCCACCGCCTACCCGCGCCAGCTGCACGGTGTAATACCCGATGTTGGCGCCCACGTCGAGGATGGGGCCGCCGCCCCGCGCCTTTTCGAGCATGAAACGGGCGTAGGGCCGCTCGAACTTGTAGTCGCCGTAGAGGAAAACCATGAGCGGAATCCAGTCGTCGAGGGCGCAGACGAGGCGTCCGCCCGCGGGCGTCTTGAGGTCCACCGTCCGCTCGATGCCGCGCCCGCGCAAGAGGGGCGCGAGGATGCGGTGGACGAGAAAGCCCTTGCCGGGCACGTCGGGAAGGGCGCGGCTCAGGCGGCCGGCGAGGTCTGCAAGCATGGCGGGTGTGTAGAGGCGGTGGATAGTACGCGCCGCGCCGCCCCTGCGCCAAGCGCCGCGCCCCCACCGGGCAACACGCCCCCGCGCCCCGCGTTGCCCTGGCATGGAAACGCCCGCCGCTCCCCCCGTCCGCCTGCTCGACCTGTCGCGCGCCGACCTCGAAGCCTTTGCCCAGTCCCACGGGCAGCCGCGCTTCCGGGGGCGGCAGCTTTACCGGTGGCTGTGGAAGCGCGGCGCCCGCCGCTTTGGCGAGATGACCGACCTGCCCGCCGCCTTCCGCGCCCACCTCGAACGCGCGGCGTCGCTCGGCGCCACGCGCGTCGAAAAGGTGCAGCAGGCGACGGACGGGACGCTCAAGGCGCTTGTCGCCCTCGAAAGCGGGCGGCAGGTCGAGACCGTGCTCATCCCCGACCTCGACCGCGACGGCAGCGTGCGCCGCCTGACGGTCTGCGTCTCCAGCCAGGTGGGCTGCGCCATGGGCTGCGCCTTTTGCGCCACGGGCACGATGGGCTTCCGCCAGAACCTGACGGCGGGCGAAATCGCCGACCAGGTGGTGCAGATGAACCGGCTGGCCGGCGAGCACTGGGGCGCGCGCGTCACGAACGTCGTGTTCATGGGCATGGGCGAACCCCTGCTCAACGTGGGCGCCGTGCTCCAGGCCGTCGAAAACCTGACGGACGAGGACGGGCTGGGGCTGGGCGCCCGCCGCATCACCGTCTCGACGGTCGGGCTGGCGCGCCGCATCCGCGAGCTGGCCGACCGGAAGGTGCGCTTCAAGCTGGCCGTCTCGCTCCACGCCCCGTTCGACGACAAGCGCTCGTCCATCATGCCCGTCAACCGGTCGGAGGCGACCGACCTGGCGGCGCTGAAAGACGCCATCCAGCACTTCGCGCGCCAGACGAAAAGCCCCGTCACGTACGAATACTGCATGTTTCGGGGCTTCAACGACAGCGAAGCCGACGCCGCCGCCCTGGCCGACGTGGCGCACTGGGCGCCCGCGAAGGTCAACCTCATCATGTACAACCCCGTCGAGGGCCTGCCCTTCCAGCCCACGGGCGAGGCCCAGCTCGAGCGCTTTATCCGCGTGCTCGTGCGGCGCGGCGTAACGGTCACCGTCCGGCGCAGCCGGGGCCAGGACATCGCCGCCGCCTGCGGCCAGCTTGCCGTGCAGGCCGACGCGGCCTGACGGGGCAAAAACCTCACACGAAACGGCGCGCCGCTGGGGTAAACTGCGGCTCTTTTCCCGCTGCCCACCGCCGCCCGTGACCAAGCGCCACGTTTTCCGCCTCGTCCTGCCCACCGCGCTCGTCACCGCGCTCGTCGTGTTCGTGTGGATGACCTTTGCCGCGCCCGACCGGCAGATCAGGCGCCGCATCACCCCGCTGCACGACGCCACCGACCCGCAGTTCAAGCGCGAGATGAGCGTCATGCTCGGCCCCACCATCGTGCCCGGCAACCACGTCGAGGTGCTCAACAACGGCGACGAGATTTTCCCCGCCATGCTGAGCGCCATCGCGGCGGCGCAGCACACCATCACGTTCGAGACGTACATCTACTGGTCGGGCACCGTCGGGCAGCAGTTTGCGCGGGCGCTCGCGGCACGCGCCCGCGCGGGCGTGGCGGTGTACCTCTTGCTCGACTGGACGGGCAGCCTCGACATGGACGAGGCGCTGCTGGATACCATGCACAGCGCCGGGGTGCAGGTCGAGCAGTACCACCCGCTGAGCTGGTACGCCCTCGACCGGATGAACAACCGCACCCACCGCAAGCTGCTCGTGGTGGACGGGCGCGTGGGCTTTACCGGCGGCGTGGGCATTGCCGACCCGTGGATGGGCGACGCCCAGGACCCCGACCACTGGCGCGACGTGCACTTCCGCGTCGAGGGGCCCGTCGTGGGGCAGTTGCAGGCGGCGTTCATGGACAACTGGCTCACCACGAGCGGCGAGGTGCTGCACGGCGCCCGGTTTTTCCCGCCGCTCGAACCCGCCGGCCCGCTCGACGCCCAGGTGTTTATCAGCACGCCGGCGGCGGCAGCAGCATGAGGCTGATGTACCTCATGGCCATTGCCTCGGCCCGCCGCACCATCAGCCTCCAGGCGGCCTACTTCGTGCCCGACGACCTCGTCATCCGGGCGCTGCTGGCGGCGCGGGCGCGGGGCGTGCGCGTGCGCATCCTCGTGCCCGGCCAGCACATAGACGCCGAAACCGTCCGGTTTGCGTCGAAAAAGCTGTGGGGGCCGCTGCTGCGCGCGGGCGTCGAAATCCACGAGTTCCTGCCCACGATGATGCACAACAAGGTGCTCGTCGTGGATAGCGCCCTCGTGTCCGTCGGCTCGACGAACTTCGACAGGCGCTCGTTCGACCTCAACGACGAGGCCAGCCTCAACATCTACAGCCGGGCCTTTGGCGCGCAGATGGAGGCGATGTTCGCGCGCGACCTGGCCCGCAGCCGTCCCTACAACCTGGCGATGTGGGAAACGCGCCCGCTGGCCGAACGCCTGGCCGAACTCGTCGTCGTTCCCATCCGGTCGCAGTTGTAG
>CBDUCD010000122.1:0-7957 GCA_965365535.1 uncultured Rhodothermales bacterium
GGCTTCTTTGAGCAGCAGCAGCACTTCGAGCACGTCCGACACGCTGTCGGTCATGCTGATGATGTAGCTGCCGACGCTTTCGGGCGCGGCGGCAATCTGCTCGCGCAGCACGGCGAGGGTTTCGAGCAGGGCCAGGGTGGCGGGTTCGAGGGCTGTGCCGGGCGCCACGAGCGGGCGCGGATTCTTCAGCTCGGCGTGGAGCAGGCGGCAGCGCCTCTCTTCGCCCAGCGCCCCGTAGTCGGCGGCGACGCCCGCGTGGGCGAACAGGTCGGCCACGGCGGCGGCGTGGACGCGGCTGTGCTGGCGCACGTCGAGGGCGGCGAGGTGGAGGCCAAAGGTCGCCGCCAGCCAGCGCGCGCGGGCCAGGCTGCCGGCCCTCGCCACGTCGGCCAGGCCGGCTTCGCCGAGGGCGTCGGCGAGCAGGCGCAGGTCGGCGTGGAGGTCGGCGAGGGGGTAGCGCGCCGGATCGGTTTCGACGCCCCCGAGCCGCGCCATCATGAGGGACAGTTTGAGGCGGAACGGCTCGGTCGCAAACGACTGCACCATGTCCTCGTCCACCTCGACGCGCGCGGCGTCCCGGGCGATGGAGGCGTGGAGGGCGGGCGAAAGCGGGCCGGTTTCGCGCTCGGACACGCTGAGTTCGCGGCGCAGCGCGTGCAGCTCGGCCAGGAGCAGGCGCGCGGCGTTGGCGCGGTGGAGGCCAAACGTCTGCCGCGTCACGTCGGGCGTCACGTTGGGGTTGCCGTCGCGGTCGCCGCCAATCCACGAGCGGTAATGGATAAAGGCGGGCACGTCCACGACTTCGCCAAAGCGCTCGGCGAGGGCGCGCTGCACGTCGGCGTACAGGCGGGGGATGGTTTCCCAGATGGTCGTCGTGAGGAAAAACAGGCCCTGCTCCACCTCGTCGAGCACGGACGGGCGGGCGGCGCGCACCTCGTCGGTGGTGAGGAGGAGGGCGATCTGCCGGGCGATGTCGCGCTCGGCGTCGCGTTTTTCGGCGGGCGTGGCGTCGGGGTGCTGCCAGCGGGCGAGCTGCTGCCCGATGCGCTGCTGCTTGTAGAGCACGCTGCGGCGCCGCGCCTCGGTCGGGTGGGCCGTCAGCGTCGGCTGGAGGTCGAGGCGGGCCAGCAGCGCCTGCACGTCGGCCAGGCCGGCGCCGCCCTCGGCCAGCCGCCCCACGGCCTCGGCAACGGAGTCGGGGCGCGAGGCGACGGCCTGGCTGCGCGCGCGGTTGATGCGCAGGATTTCCTGCTTTTCGGCCTGGTTGACGAGGTGGAAAAACGTGGTGTAGCCGCGCAGCAGGGCCGTGAGCAGGCGGGCGTCGGCCCCGGCGATAAGTGCGGCGGCGCCGTCCAAGTCGCCGCTTTTGGTCTTTTCGCGCAGCCTGTCGGTGAGGTGCAGCACAGGGGCGCCGTAGCGCGCCGCGAGGGCCTCGCCCAGCAGCCCGCCCAGCAGATCGACGCTGGCCGAGAGGGGCGCGGAGACGGGTTCGGGGGTGTCAGCGGTCATGGGCATAAGGGTGGCGATAGCGGCGTTTTTCGGCTTCGCGGGCGATGAGGGCATCGGCAAGGGCCGGGGCGGGGTCGGGCAGGGAGAGGGCGGCGCGCACGTCGCCTTCGCGCACGTCTACACGGTAAAGCGCGCTGAGCAGGAGGGCGGGGTTGGCGTCGAGAAGTTGCCGCACCGCGTCCACGAGCCAGGCGCGTTCTGGGGCGGCATCGCCCGAAAGGGGCGCGTCGGCGGCGGCTAGCTGCTGCGCGGCGCGCACGAGGGCATCGTCCCTCACAACCCCACCTCGACGCCGAACAGGTAGCGGAATTTGATCTCGTCGCCGGAGTCGTTGATGGTCTCGCCCATATCATTAGCCATCTGCCGCCGGTCGGGCTGGTACACGTAGAACGGCAGCTTGGCGACGAGCTTGAGGCCCTGCAGCACGTCCGACTGCGCCGTCCAGCGCCGCAGCACGGGGATGGCCGGCACGTCCAGCCGCGCGCCCAGCCCGGCATCCGCGAAAAACGACTGCGGGTCGAACGAGAAACCCTGAAACGTGGCCGAGGCGAGGGCCGCGCCCGAGAAGGCGTGCAGCCTGAGCGGCAGGCGGCGCGACAGCGCGGGCGTCTCGAGTTCAAGGCTGCCACTGAGGCTGCGGTTCTGGTAGTTGATGAAGGAGAAGTACCCCGTGTTGAAACTCGTCCAGTACCCGACGGGCCCGACGCCCGAAAAGGCGAAAAAGAGCGGCTTGGTGTTGTCGCTGAAGCGGATTTCGTAGAGCCCCGTCTCGGGGTCGTAGCGCGATTCGCTTTCACCTATCTCGTACTGCTCGCCCAGCGCGCCGATAAGGGTGCGCGACGCGGCGTTGCGCCACTGCCTGTCGGGGGTGGCGAGGCCGAGGGGAAAGCGCAGGTCGTAGGCGAGGGTGCTGGGGGCAAAGGCGCCGTAGAGCTTTGCCCGCGCCCTGAGCGGCCCGATGTCGGCGCCTTTCGCCAGCCACACCTGGGCGCGGGTGGCGCTTACGATGCCGTTGTATCCGCACGAGAAAAAGCCGTTGCCGGCGCTGTCGGAGCATTTGGCGATGCTGCCGCCCGCGTCGAGCTGGAAGCCGAGGGCGTCGTCGGCGCGGCGCACGTCGTAGCGCAGCGTGCCCATGAGGCGCTGCACGCCCTGCACGAACGCGCTGCCGTCCGCGCGCGGGTCGGCGGCGTAGGGGTCGAAGCTGCGACTGTAGGGCTGGTAGTGGTGCAGCAGCGACAGGCGCAGCGTGCCCCGGTCGCGCCCCAGCGCCGCCCACTTGCCCAGCGTGTGCTGCACGTAAACGGTGTTTTCCAGGATGCCCTGGTGCTTGTCGAGCGAACCACCGACGCGCGTAGCGGGCGACAGCGCCTGCCATTTCCCTTCGCCGCCCACGCTGTAGTCAATGCCCTCGAACCACGACTGGTGTTTGCGCGGCCCGGACGGGCCGCCGTAACTGCCGCCGGGGCGCTTGCCGTTGGAGGAAAGTGGGAGGGGCCAGAACGTGACGGAGGCGTGCCTTTCGTGGTTGTCCATCCAGTAGGCGCCCGCCGCCCGCACGCCGACGCCCACGCCGTACGCCTCGGCGTACGTCACGAGGGGCCGCCAGCCCACGCTGTACTGGTCGAGGGTGGGCGCGGGGGCTTTGAAAAAGGCCACGTCGAGGGGAAAGCGCGTGCCGTTGTTGAGGCGGTTGTAGTCGGGCGTGCGGCCCAGCGGGTCTATCTCGGCCTCGACGGCGCGGGCGGGCGTCGTCAGGCGGAGCGTGTACGTCGGAAACGTCCAGCCCCAGAGGGGCGCAGTCGTCCAGCCCGGGGGCACGGGCTTGGCGCGCATCATCTCGGACGTAGGAACCGTCGCCCACGCCTCGCTGCCGTCGGCCAGGCGCACGCGCACGTCGAGCGGGAACAGCATCTCGTCGCGGCGGGCGAGGTGGACGGTGGTTTCAAAGGTGCCGTCGCCCTGCGGGCGGCTCGTGAGGCCCGTTATGGCATAGTCCATCCTGACCTTTTCGCGGGTGATCTGCTGGAAAAACCAGTCCAGTTCGATGCCGCTCGTCTTTTCGGCGACGCGCTCCACGTCGGCGGGCTGGGGGTGGCGCAGGCGGAACTCGCGGAAGTAGTTCTGGAAAAACCGGTCGCGCAGCGAGTCGCCCATCACGTAGCCCAGCAGGTCGGCAATCATGGCGCCGCCGCCGTACGAGGCCGTGCCATAAGCGCGGTTGGTGGCGTAGTGGTCGCTGTTGCCGCTGATGGGCTCGAAAAGTCCGTTTTCCTGAAGCGCCATGACGCCCAGCATGGCGCCGCGGTGGCTGGCGGGGCGCTGCGTGAGGAGGGCGGCGATGGCCTCGCCGGTCATGTAGTCGGTAAAGCCCTCGTCCATCCACGCGAAGTCGCTTTCGTTCGAGCCCAGCGTGCCGTAAAACCACTCGTGGGCGGCCTCGTGCGCGACGACGCCCACGAGCGAGCCCGGCGTGCGCCCGCCCGTGATAAAGTTGACCATGGGGTACTCCATGCCCCCGTCGCCGGCCTGCGCCACGGTGAACTGCGGCCACGGGTACGGCCCGACGCGCCTGCTGTAATAGTTGATGACGGCGGGCACGTACTGGCGCAGAAACTGCCACCCCTCGGCCACGTCGGGCTGGTAGAGCAGGTGGTACTGGCGCCCGTCGGCGCCCTCGATGCGGTCGTGGACGTAGTCGCGGTCGGCGGCCCACGCGAAGTCGTGGACGTCGTCGGCGCGGAAATGCCACGTGATGGGCGTGCCGGGCGCGTGCGTCCTGTCGCGGGTGCCGTAGCCGTGGCCGATCTCGTCGGGGTTCTGCAACACGCCCGTGGCGCCAAGCATGTACTCGGTGGGGATGGTGATGCGCACGTCGAACGAACCGTAGGGGGCGTAAAACTCGCGCCCGACGTACGGGTCGGCGTGCCAGCCGCGCGTGTCGTACTGGGCAAGTTTGGGGTACCACTGGCTCATCGAGTAGTCTATGCCCTCGCGCGAGTCGCGCCCCGAGCGCCGCGTCTGGAGGGGCACCTGGGCGTGAAACTGCATCTCGAACGTGGACGCGCCGCCGGGCGGGATGGGCCGGGCGAGGTCGGCGCGCAGGAGGGTGTCGTCCACTTTAAAGGCGACAGGGGCGCCGTCCTGGGTCAGCGCGTCCACGCGCTGGTAGCCGATCTCGTCGGGGCCGAGGTTGAAGATGCGCGGCACCACGCGCCCGTCGGGGTCGGGCAGGTGCCGGTTGCGCTCGGCCATGAGCGAGGTGGGCTGGAAAGCGTTGAAGTAGAGGTGGTAGTAAACGTAGCGCAGCGTGTCCGGGCTGTTGTTGTGGAGCGTGAGGCGCTGCCGGCCCGTGAACTGGTGCGCGGGCGCGTCCATCACGATGTCCATGTCGTACTCGACGCGCTGCTGCCACGGCGGCGCGCCCTGGGCGTGGAGGGCGACGGGGAGGACGAAAAGGAGGGCAGTCAGAAAGCGCATGGGCGGCAGAGGGGGTGGAAGGGTCAGCCCCAAGCTACGCGCCCGGGCCGCGTGGGAGAAAGGCAATACGCGGGTTGATTCCGCCTCCGCAGCGGAGCAGCCGGCGGGCTGAAGGGGCGCCATCGCCCGGCGTCTCCGCCCGCACCCTGATCAGAACGGCAGGTCGGCGGCGGCGTCGCGGTCGTGGGGGGCGGCGCCCAGCCGGCGCGGCGGCGGGGGCGCGGGCAGCGCGGGCGGCGGGGCGGGCAGCGGGGGCGGGGCGCCTTCCTCGACGAGTTGGAGGGGTTCGAGAACCGACTCGGGCAGCCCGTCGAGAAAGCGGCTGGGCGCCGTGAACTGGTCGCCGCCCCAGCGCCGGTAGCGCAGCACGGGGTACGAGATGAACAGGTTGTTCTCGGCGCGCGTCACGGCCACGTAGAGCAGGCGCAGCTCCTCGTCCAGCTCATCGCCGCGCCCGAGCGCGTAGCCCGACGGCAGCACGCCTTCGAGGGCCTGGATGACGAAAACCGTGTCGAACTCCAGTCCTTTTGCCGAGTGGATGGTCGAGAGCACGAGCGGCGCCTCGTCGTCGGCTTCGGCCTCGGCGCCCAGCGCCGTCAGCTCGATGGGGTCGAGGGCCAGCGACTGCAAAAACGCCTCGCGCGCGGGGTAGCCCTCGGCAATGCCGGCCAGCCGCTCCAGGTCCTGGAGGCGCTTGGGAAAGTCCTCGAAGTACTTCTCCCGGCAGACGGGTTCGTAGTAGGCCAGGAGGGCCTCCACCTGCGCGCCCAGCGGCTTGCCATCCTGGCGCACGTCCCGCAGCACGTTGAAAAGGCTGCGCAGCGCGGGGGCAAAGCGGGCAAAGCGCGGACCTTCGGGCAGCGTGAAAGGCTCGCCGCTGGCCTCCGCAATCCATTCGATGAGGTGCTGCGCGGTGCGCGGCCCCACGCCGGGCAGGAGCTGGAGGATGCGGTTCCACGCGGGCGCGTCGAGGGGGTTTTCGGCCACCTTGAGGTGCGCGATCACGTCTTTCACGTGCGCCGCCTCGGCCAGCTTCAGCCCCCCGAACTTGACAAAGGGGATGCCGCGCCGCCCCAGCTCGATTTCCAGGTCGAACGAGTTGAAGGCGCTGCGGAACAGCACGGCCATGCGACTCAGCGGCGTGCCTTCTTCGCGGAATTGCAGGATCGCCTGCGCCACGAAGCGCGCCTCCGTGCGGTCGTCGGCGGCGGCCACGACGGCGGGGCGGTCGCCGCCGGGGCGCCGCGTAAACAGGTCCTTGTCGTAGTGCCGCGCGGCGCCGCGCAGCAAGTGGTTGGCGAGGTCGAGGATGGGCTGCGTCGAGCGGTAGTTTTCCTCGATGCGCAGCACGCGCGCGCCGGGAAAGCGGTCGGGAAAGGCGAGGATGTTGCCCACGTCGGCGCCCCGGAAGCCGTAAATGCTCTGCGCGTCGTCGCCCACGGCCATGACGTTGCCGTGGACGCTGGCAAAGCGCTCGACAAGGAGGGCCTGGGCGGGGTTGGTGTCCTGGTACTCGTCCACGAGCACGTGCTGCATGGCGGCGGCCACCTGCTTTTCGACGTCCGGGTGGTCGTGGAACAGGCCGAGGGTGAGCAGCAAGAGGTCGTCGTAGTCCATCAGCCCCCGCGCCCGTTTGTAGCGGGCGTAGTCGGCAAAGAGACTGTCGAGTTCAGCGGCGTGCTGGGCAAACTGCGGCGCCTTTTCGGCGACAACCTGGGCGATGGGGAGGGCGCGGTTGCGCGCTGCCGAGAACAGGCTTTGCAGCGTGCCCTTGCGCGGAAAGCGGCGGCTGGCCTGGTGCAGCCCGCGCGCCGTGCGCAGCACGTCTATCACGTCGGCGCTGTCGCTGCTGTCGAGAATGGTGAAGTGGGAAGGGAAGCCCAGCCGGGGCGCGTGGCGCCGCAGGATGCCCGCGCAGAAGGCGTGGAAGGTGCCGCCCTCGACGCGCTCGCAGCGCCCGTCGAGCAGCGCCGCG
Source organism: uncultured Rhodothermales bacterium (assembly GCA_965365535.1). Taxonomy (GTDB): domain Bacteria; phylum Bacteroidota; class Rhodothermia; order Rhodothermales; family BA12; genus CBDUCD01. The sequence goes on from CBDUCD010000122.1 coordinate 6,965, forward strand.
GCGCGGCCCAGCATTTCGCGGGCGGCGCGGCGCGTAAACGTCAAAAGCGTGATGCGCTCGGGCGGCGTGCCCGTCTCGACGAGAAAGGCCACGCGGTACACCAGCGTCCGCGTTTTGCCCGTGCCCGCGCCCGCCACGACGAGAATGGGGCCGCCGCCCGCCGTCGCGGCGGCGTACTGCTGCGCGTTGAGCGCGCCCGCGTAGTCGAGCGTGAGGCGGGCGGCAGCGGCGCTGTCGCGCTTGAGGACGAACTGGCGGGCCATGCGGGGAAGGTGGAGGTTGGAAGGTGGAGGTTAGAGGTTTGAGATGCGCCTTCCAACCTCCAACCTCCAATCTCCAAGTATCCCCGAACCTGCGTGAAGATGGCCCGGTTGCTTTTTCCGTTCCCGGCGCAATGCCTACATTGACGCTGCTGCTGCCGGGGCTGGCGCGGCCAAGCTAACGGGTACGAATGGGAAAAGTCATCGCGGTTGCGAACCAGAAAGGGGGCGTGGGCAAAACCACGACCTCGGTCAACCTGGCGTCGTCGCTGGCGGCGGCGGAGCACGCGACGCTGCTGCTCGACTTCGACCCGCAGGCGAACGCGTCGAGCGGCATCGGCATCGAGTCGCGCTCGGTCGCGGCGTCGGCCTACGAACTCCTCATCGGCGCCGTGACGGCCGAGGAGGCGGCGCTCCACACCGAGATGCCCTTTCTCGACCTCGTGCCCTCCCACATAGACCTCGTCGGCGCCGAGATCGAGATGATTGACGTGGTCGAGCGCGAGCGCATCCTCAAAAACGCCCTCGCCCACGTCCGCCGCAAGTACGACTTTATCGTCATCGACTGCCCGCCCAGCCTGGGCCTGCTGACGCTCAACGCCCTCACGGCGTCGGACTCCGTCCTCGTGCCCGTGCAGGCCGAATACTTCGCGCTCGAAGGGCTCGGGCAGCTGCTCAACACCATCAAGATGGTGCGGCAGCACCTCAACCCCGACCTGGAAATCGAGGGCGT
>CBDUCD010000123.1:0-7926 GCA_965365535.1 uncultured Rhodothermales bacterium
CGGGCAGAGGCCCCGAGCGTCAGCGCCGGGGCAAAGCGGATCTCGTCCGTCCCCGATGTGCCGTCGCTGTGCGTCCAGGCGCGTTCGAGCGTGTACGCGGGTTGCCACACCGCGTCGAGACTTAGCACGCCCACCCGGACGCCGCCCGCAACGGCAAGCCGGAGGCCCGAGTAGTCCGACGTTCCCGTCACCACGGTTTCGCCGCCCGTGGGGGCCGCGAGGCTGAAGCGGTTCTGGTAGCGCAGCGTAAACGCGCCGCGATCCCGCGTCCGCTCCACGTCGTCCGACGAGCCGGTCAGAACCGTTGCCGAGAAACCGAGCGAGAACGGGCCACGCGCGAGCGCGAGGGCGGGCGTGATGCCGTAGAGCGCGCCCTTGCGCTGCCGGCTGAACTGCGACCAGCCCACCATCAGCGAGTCGCCTTCCTGCACGCGCGGGATGGGCGCGGGGCGGACCGAGCCGATGTTGGGGTCGAGCGCGTTGTTGTTCTGGAAATAGTGGTCGAGGCCCGCCACCTGCGCCGCCCCAATCCCCGCCGTCAACGCCACGCCGCCGGGCGCAAACGGGAGCGGCGCCGCGATAGAGCCCAGCGTCGGGCGTGCCGAGGAAAGGTCGCGCTTCCAGTCGGGCCGGATGTCGTCAAAGGCGCGCGTGGGGTTGGGCGAGGCGGGGTCGTTTTCGAAGATGAGGCTCAGCTCCAGGTAGAGCCGGTTGGGCACCCACGTCTGCTCCTGCCGGTACGCCTGCGCGGCCACGCCGCCGCCCACGCGCGCCTCGGCCCTGTCGAGCGCGTGCAGCGCTGCCGGGTTCGAGAACAGCGACGCCGACGTGGACAGGCCGCTGGCGCGGACGCCTCCCATCGCGCGGGCGCGTGCCCCGACGGCGGCCTGCTGGTCGAGGCCCTGAACGGTCAGCGGGGCCGCCGCGTCCTGAGCCAGGGCCGCCAGCGGGGCCAGGAGCGCGAAAAGCAGGAAAAGTGTGCGGAGCGGCATGGGCAGTTTAAACGAAAGCATGGCGTTAGCGAATCGTCGCGCCGACGGTAAAGCGGTGGACGGAGCCGAGGAATTCGCCCATGCCACCGTAGCTGTAGTCGATCTTGAAGCGCGCCCCGATGAGGTCGGCCCCGAGCCCGGCCCCGAACGTGAACCCCTCGGTGTCGTAGTTCATCTTGTAGCCCGAACGCAGCGCCACGACCTCGGCAAACGAGTACTCCAGCCCGAACTGCATCTGCTGGTCGTAGTCGTTGGGCTGGTGGAGGTCGTAGGCCACCGTCACGCGGTTCTGCGCGTTCTGCTGCACGATGCCGTTCGGCCCGACGAGGTCGCCCGCGGCGCCCAGCCGGAACGTCAGCGGAGCCGCAAAGCGCTCGTCGACAAAGGCCACCTCTGGCCCGAAATTCTGGACGGCCATGGCGATAGTGAGCGAGCGAAAGCCGGTTGCGTACTGGATGCCAAAGTCGAACAGGACGGCCCCCGCTGCCGTGTTGACGCTCCCGTTCGTTGCCGCGTAGTCGCCGCCATAGAGCGATTCGTGCGCGTACTTGGCCGTGATGCCAGTCGAGAACCGGTCGGTGAGGCTGCGCGCGTACGAGACGCCGACGACAAAGGCCGAGGGGCCAAACGTGTTGCCCGTGAGGCCGGGGTTGTAGGTGCCATCCGGGTTGAAGCCGAGCGCGTCCGTCCGCGTCTCCTCGATGTCCCCGTAATCGACCGCCTGCACCTGCACGCCTACCTGCCCAAAGCCGCCCAGCGAAAAGGCGTATCCCGCCGACGAGATACGGGTATCCACGAGGTAAGGGATGTGCGTGGCCGTCAGCGCGTGGCCCGTCGTGCGGGCGAGCCCGGCGGGGTTCCAGAAAAGCGCCTCGGCACCCGTAGCGAGGCTCGCGTACGCGTCGCCCATCGCCGTCGCGCGGGCCGTGGGCATCACCTTGAGAAACTGGAACGACGTGGTGCCCACCTTCTGGGCATTTGCCGTTCCACCCGCAGCGACGAGCACGACGAGCAGCACGCGCGTCACGCGCCGGACGAGGAAAAAAAGGCTGGTCATGGGCTTACCGGATGATGACGAACTTGCCCCGCGTCTGCTCGCCCGAGGGCGTCGTCACGACGTAGAAGTACACCCCGGAGGCGAGGCGCTGGTTGTTGCGCGTTTCCTGGAGGTAGGCGACGGAGTACGTCGGGCTCTCGTGCTCGATGGTCTCGACGAGCTGGCCCGCAAACGAGTAGATACGGATGGTGGCCTGCGCCGGAAGCCCGTAGAAACCGAGCCGGAGCGACGACTCGCTGGCGCCGCCAAAGCCGGAGTTGACCACGAACGGGTTGGGCACGACGTGTACGTCGCCCAGCTCGGCTACCGCGCCGAGCTGCGTCTGGAACGCGGTCACATTCGTGCGCCCGCTTTTGCGCCCGTTCTCGTCCACCGACACGACGGAGTAGTAGAACGTCTCCCCTACCGACGGCTCGGGGTCGAGCACCACGTAGTCGCCGTCGGGCACGAAGCTGTACTGTCCCGCGTGGACAAACGTGGGATCGCCCGGCTCCACGGTGGCAATCGTTTCCCACGGCCCTGCCGGGTGTGTGCTCCGCGCCACCTCGTAATGGCTGAACGCGCCTTGCAGGCGGGGCGTCGAGAAGCTTTCAACGGCGTCTGACCAGTAGAGCACGTTGCGCGCCCGGTCGTCGCTGGCAACGTTCAGCGCCGGCGCCGGAACGGGGATCGGGATTTCGTAGACGCCCGTTTCGGGGTTGCGCTCGGGCCGGTTGTACTCGGGCGCGGAAAACGCCTTGCCGGTGTAGGCGAAGTAAGCTTTGTCGGCCACCTCGCGGACGGTCACCACGTCCGAGTTGACGTAGTCCGGGAGGGGGTATTTCGAGAGGTAGGTACTGCCGTGGCGCTTGATGACGGTGCCCTCGTCCGCGCCCGGCCCGTACGGGAAGATGTTCGGGAAAACGGGGTTGCCGCCGTAGCGGACGGTGTCGGCGTACGAGGCGATGGGGAAAAAGCCGCGGCTGCCGTCCTCGCCGCAGTCCTCGCCGCACGATCCGCCCCAGTCCACGAGGTAGTTGGCCTGCTCGGGGCGCGTCCGCTGGCGCGGCGGCACGTACGCCTGCTCGGGCCGCACGGCCCCGAACCCGATCACCTCGGCGAGGGCAAACTGCATCTGGTCGCCCTTTTCGAGATTGTACGGGCCGTAAACGATAAAGCGCCCCGTCGCCCAGCGCGTCTGGCGGAAGTTGTAGCGCCCCGTCCCCACCCAGTAGTCGAGGTAGTGCTGGTACGCCGGGTCGTCCACGCCACGTTCGGGCGGGATGATCGAGCCGGCGGTCAGCGGCGTGTTTTTGCGCGCATCGACGCGGAGGTAGGACGCGACTTTCGAGGCGCGGAGGTTGCTCGTCTCCTGGCGGTTGTACCAGGGCTGCTTGATCTTGATGCCGCCGCCGTACTGCGTTGTCCACACGATAGCCGAATCGCCCTGGGACACGTCAGCGAGCGTCTGGCCCTGCAGGGCGAGGTGCTCGGTGTCGAAGTGGAGCATCATGTAGCCCGGCGTGCCCGGCGCGTTGAGGCCGCCGCCGTTTTCGCCGGTCTGGGCCCACTTCTCAAAGTACACGGGGTCGGGCAGGCCCGTCTGGTGGTAGGTGTAGTTGAGGTAATGGAGCGGGTCGAAGCGCCCGCGCTGGTCGTTGTCCTGGTACTCATCGTCCGTCCAGGCCCCGTACGTGCGGAGGTTACCGAAAAGGTTGGGCGCCAGTCCGTACGCAAACGCGATGGTCACGTCGGTGATGGGCAGGTCGGTATCCGGGACCGTGTCCCCGTCGCGGTCGCCGGTGTACTCGAAGGCGTACTCGTAGATGATGAGGTCGTCGTAGTCGGGAAAGCTCCACGCCCGGCTCGTGCGCGTAACGGTGATGCCGACGGGCGTGGCCCACGAGGCGACGATGATCTCCTCGGCTTCGTCGGGATCGTAGGCCGGATTGAGCGAGCCGTCGTCGAGCACAGGGTAGTTTTCCGTCCGGGTCAGGGTAAGCGGAAAGGCCCAGCGGCCCACGGTGACGTCGGGCTGCGAGGCCCCGACGGCCCCGTTGAAAGCGTGCACGCGCTCGGTCGAGTCCGGCAGCTCGGCAGAGATGTAGATGCCGCCGCCGTTGGTGTAATGCTTGCCGTCGTAGTTGATGTCGTCGATGGTGACGGCCGAGTTGCCGGGCCACTCCATCATGGGCACGTCGGTAGCGTTGCCCGCGCCGCCCTGGTGGTAGGCCCGCCCGATCTCGCCCGTGTTGAACACGGTTTCGTGGAGCATGGCCCGCCGGTGAATCTCGAAGCGCCGCTGCGCCTGAGCCGGCAGCGCCACGAGCAAGATCGTGGCGAGCGCGAGGCCCGTCCGCCCCGCCCCGGTGCGGCAGCAGTGGGCCCGTGTCCTGGAGAAAACCATCGTAGAGGCTGGGGTCTTAAAGGTCAACGGAAAAGCCGACATACACCGACCGCGGCAGGTTGTCGTAGATGCGGAATACCTGGTTGGCCTCGTAGGGGAAGCTGTCGCCCAGGTAGAGGCGGAGCGCCTCGTCGGGGTCGTCGGTGAAACCGGCGGGCGTGAGCTCGCTCGGGTGGACGGCGAAGTCGTAGGCGCGCAGGTTCTTGGTGTCGCGGAAAACGCGGTTGTAGTCGTAGACGCGCTGGTTGAACAGGTTGGAGACCTCGACGAAAAAGCTGCCCTCGACGCCCGTGCCCAGCTGGAATGGGCGCGTGACCTTGAGACCTGTCTGGTACTCCAGGGGCGCGCGCGCGTCGGCGACGAGCACGTCCTGCCCGGCGGCAAACGACGTGTAGGGTCGGCCCGAGCGCACGCTCGTGCGCACCGACGCCGTCCACCGCGCAAGGGGCCGCACGCCGCCCAGCGACGGGCCCAGGTCGCGCGGCGTGGAGGCGGTGAGCTGGACGATGAGGTTGTGCGTGCGGTCGAAGTCGAGCAGGATGTCGTTGAGCCCGATGCCGTCGCGCTGCTCGTCGACGTTGCCGTCGAGGTCGCGGATAAACTGCGGCGGCGCGTCGTCGGCGCTGGAGGTTTTGCCCGTCGCCACCTCGTAGCGGTAGCGCACCGAGCCGCGCACGAGCCCGCTCCGGCGCTGGAGCGAAACGCGGAAGCCGCGAATGTCGGCGTAGTCGCGGTTGACGTACGTCTGGTACGGGATGTCGGCCCCTTCGCTGAAAAGCGCGAGCTGGACGAGGTTGCGCACGTCTTTGTAGTAGCCCGACACGTCGAGCGAGAAGCCCAGGGGCAGGCCCTGCGCCACACCCACCTCGTACATCCGCGTCTCCTCGGGCTTGAGTTCGGGGTTGCCCAGCTGGAGGATGGAAAGCGCGTTCGAGCGCTGGATGCGGCTTACGAGCGAGCGCTCGAACGGCGGGCGCTGCAAAAACGAGCCGTAGTTGAGGTGGAAAACCGTGTTGACCGAGATGGGAAACGAAGCCCCGAAGCGGGGCTGGAGCCGGGCAATCCACGACGTCTGGGCCTTTGCCGCGAGGTCGGGGTCGCGCTCGGCATTCTCGCCCACGGCAGGCTTCGCCGGGTCGAAGTTCGGGTTGAGGTAGGGGTTGTACAGGTCGGAGAAGTACTCCGTGTTGAGGTTGTAGGCGTCGAAGCGCAGGCCGAGGCGCGCGATCAGGCCGCTGTACTCGACCTTGTCCTCGGCGAAAATGCCGAACTCGAACGGGTACACGCTGAACTGCTCGTCCTGCGCGTCGGACGGACTGGACAGGTTGAGCCGGTTGGCCACGTCGAGGTGGTAGAGGCGCGTCTGCACGCCGGCTTTGACGAGGTGGTTGTTCGTCACCTGGTCGTTGTAGGTCGCGTCGAAGCTGTAGGTCGTCGAGCGCTCGTCGCGGAAGTCGTTTTCCGTGTAGCCAACGCGGAACTGGTCGGGCGTGTTGAAAAAGCGCCAGACGCCCAGGTCGCTCAGGTCTTCGCGGAAGCGGTCGGGGTTGAGCACAGACGCGCCCGACTCGTAGTCGCTGCGGAGCACGCTGAGCGTCACATCCACGAAGCGCTGCTCGTCCGGCACGTACGAGAGCCGGGCCGACCCGCCGACGGTGGCGTCGTCGAACGCGGCAAAACCGCGCTCCCGGTCCCAGATGTACTGCCAGAAGCTGGTGCTGTAGGTAAAGCCGCGCACGCGGTTAAACGCCCCGGCCACCTGAAGCGCGGTGCGGTCGCTGAGCGTTACCCGGGCGCTGCCGAGGATCTGCCGCGTGCGCTGGGGCTCGTTGGTGGGCAGCGGGTACCACTCGTCGGCAAAGCGGGCGCCCACAAAAGCGCGGACGCGGCTTGAGACCGGGCCTCCAACGGAGAGGTCGAACTGTGTATCCCACTTGGTGTCGTACTCCGTTCCGAGTTCCTCACGTGCCTGCGCCCACACGGCCTGCGCGATCTGCGCGGCCTGCAGGCTGTCGGCTGCCGTCGCCAGCCCGTAGGCGCTGCAAAAGCTGAGGCCGATAGAGCACGAATACAGTCCTTCGCCGCTGTCGCCGCCCCACTCCTCGACGGTGTCGAAGGCGAGCAGGTATGGGTTGTTCTCCAGGCTGAAGACGCTGCCGCCAAAGTGCTTGTAGCCGGGTGCGCGCAGGCGGACACTGCCCGACCCTTCCCACCGGTCGAACCCGCCCGTGCGCAGCGCCATGTTGACGACGCCGCTCTGCGCGTTCCCGTACTGGGCCGGAAAGCCGCCCGTAATCACCTCCACCTCTTCGAGCGCATTCGCAATGGGGTCGAACGCGCGATTCCCCGTGAATGGATTGACGATGTTGATGCCGTTGAGGAGGTACAGTTCTTCGCCCGTGCGGCCTCCCCGGAAGTGCCCGTCCGTGGCCTCGACGGTAAGCCCGATCACGTCGGTGAGCGAATACACCCCCGGTGCCTGCGCCACGTCGCGGGGGCGGATGATCTCGCTCGATGCCGTCCGCTCGGGCTCGATTTCCGGCCGCTCGGCCGTTACCACGAGCTCTTCACCCAGCGAGAGGCCCTCTTCCACGAGAACAAAGTCAACCTCGGTCGTCCGGTCGTTGTTTACGACGACGCCCTCCTGCACGACGGTCTGGTAGCTGAGAAAGGTGGCCCGGAGCGAATAGGTGCCGGGTGACACGTTGAGGATGTTGTAGACACCCTCCGCGTCTGTCGAAGACCCCCGTGTCGTTCCGACGATGACCACGTTGACGCCGGGCATCGAAACCCCATCGGCGTCAACGACAGTCCCCGAAATCTTACCGGTCTGCCCTTGCGCTGCACCGACCGTTGCAGAGCAGAGGGCGATAGTGACGAGCCAGTTTTTGAGCATGGAGGATCCAGAGAAGCGCTTCCGTTGAGAGAGTATACTTGTAACATGTCATACAAGTCAAGCCTCTTGTAGAGACCTGTCTTGAATCGCCCCGGTTATTGAGACTGGTTCAGTTGCGTACCGCGTCGAGCACTTGATCCTCTACTGCGGCTGTAGAAAGCCTCCTCGCGCTCGGCTTTTCAGATCCAGCTACGAGGCGTCTCGGTTATGCAGCCGGTCTTTTCGGCGACCGAGCGGATAGCAGCCCACTGGGATGGGCGATCGCGCGCGTGGTCGAAGACGAGTGGGATGGCCTGCCCGCGAACCTCGGGGGAATGTCGGGTTGATTTGCTCAGGGCTCCAAGCCCTCAAGGTCTGGAGTCTCCGGCAAACCGGGGGCGGTTCAGCTGGCATCTTCCCAAACGAGCGGAGCGCGGAGAACCTGTCGACGGTGGTGCTGCTGCGGGTGTCGGAGGACTGGGCACTGCGCCGGTACTTCGACACGGAGCCGCTCCACGCCCTCTTTCAAGAACCCACCAGATTCGCTACCTGCCCCCTACCCTACCCTTTTCTCTCCGAAAGGAGATCGCGCATGTGGCCTTCGAGGATGGCCTGC
>CBDUCD010000124.1:0-7895 GCA_965365535.1 uncultured Rhodothermales bacterium
CCCCTCCCCCGCGTCGAAGTGCACAGCCTCCCGCCCAACCTCTGCACTTCACCCACCACCTCACCACCCCACCACCCCACTCCCTCGCCGCCCCCGTTACACGCTTGCAACGGTGGATCAAGTGGCAGAGGCGGGCGAACAAGGGCCACCATCCCTCTCGCTACCCCATCGCCATGGAACCCACCCAGCAGGCCCGCGCCATCGAGGAGGCCAAGCAGCGCCTCGAGCAGAGCCTCATCGAATGCGTCAACAACCACCTCGCCTCGCACCCGCATCCCCTCGAACTCGACGTGGACTTTGCCGACGGCAAGGCCGAAGCCGGCGCCCTCTCGACCGACGACGAGGCGCTGCTGACGCAGGTGCGCCAGCTTGTCGAACTCTTCCACAAGCACGACGCCGTGCAGCAGAGCGGCGTCAAGGTGCGCCACGTGACGGCCATCGACTCGAACGCCGACGGGCAGGCCGCCGTCAACGTCCGCTACGTCTATCCCGACGAGGGCTGAGTGGCCGGGTTTGCCGATGGATAACCAACCCATCCAACCCGGCCCTCCAACGAACCCTCAGCCTCCCCGCCGCCTGGCCCGGCTGGTGGGCTCGGCCACGAAGGGATCGTCGGGCCAGTAGTGGCGCGGATAGCGGCCTCGCAGGTCGCGGCGCACGTCGAAATAGCCTTCGCGCCAGAACGAGGCGAGGTCGCGCGTGACCTGCGCGGGGCGGTGCGCGGGCGATAGCAGGTGCATCACGACGGGCACGCGCCCGCCCCCCACGCGCGGCGTCTCCGTCATCCCGAACACCTCCTGCAACCGCACGGCCAGAATGGGCGCTTCGGGGTCGGCGTAGTCGAGGGGGATGCGCGAGCCGCTGGGCACGTCCACGTGCGTCGGGGCGAGGGCGTCGAGAACCTGCCGCTGCGGCCACGACAGCAGGCCCGCGAGGATATCGGCCAGGTCGAGGCGGGCGAGGGCGTCCAGCCGCGTCAGGCCGTAGGCGTGCGGGCGCAGCCACGCCAGGTCGGCGGCGAGGGCGTCGTCCCCCACGTCGGGCCAGGCGGCGGGGTCGAGGTGGCGCGCAAACGCCAGCCGCTGCTGCAGGCGCCGCGCCTCTTTCGTCCAGTTCAGCTTTTGCAGGCCCGCCTGCTGGAGCGCCTCCAGCAGCACACTGGCCACCTCGTCGGCGTCGGGACGGGCAAGGGGCGCGCGGGCGAGGACGAGGGCGCCCAGCACTTTCTCGTGCCACGCCTCCACGCGCTCGGCAGCGGCGTTCCACGCGACGCGCTCCCGCGTCTCGATGGCGGCGCCACAGTCCCTTTCGATGGTTTCGGCGTCGAGGGGGGCGGCAAGGGCAGCGCGGGCGGGCGTGCCGACGAGGTGCGCGACGGCGAGAAAGGGGTGGGCGGCAAGGGGGTCGCGCGGGTCGAGCAGCACGCGCCGCCCCGACGCCAGGCGGTAGCGCCCGTCGCCCTCGCGCTGCGCCACGCGCTCGGGATACGCGAGGGCTGCCAGCCGCCCGGCTTGTTCGGGCTCGATAGGCTGCGCGGCCACGTCCAGCTTGCGCGCCAGGTGCCGCGCCACCTGCGCCACGCGCCGCAGCGCGCCCGCGTCGAAGCGCGCCGCGCCCGCCGGGGGCCGACCGCCGGCGAGGGCTTCCAAGCGCAGCCCCAGGTCGGGTGGTGGCGGCGCCTCGAAGCCCTTCAGCACGTCGCGCTCGGACAGCAGGGCCGCCACGCTGCACGCCGTCGGCCCCAGCCCCAGCCGCCGGCCTTCCACCAGCAGGTGCCCCAGGCGCGGGTGCAGCCCCAGCGCCGCCAGCGCGGCGCCGTGCGGCGTGGCCGCGCCTGAGGCGTCGAGGGCGCCCAGCAGCACCAGCAGGCGCCGCGCCTCCTCGACGGCGGCGGCAGGCGGCGCGTCGGGCCAGCGCAGCGCCGACGGGTCGCGCACGCCCCACAGCGCCGTTTCGAGGACGAGGCTCGACAGGTCGGCTTCGAGGATTTCGGGGCGCTCGGCGTCGGGCAGGCGCGCGTCGTCGGCGGGCGTCCACAGGCGGTAGCACGTGCCCGGCGCCAGGCGCCCGGCGCGGCCCCACCGCTGGTCAGCCGCCGCGCGGCTCACGGGCACGGTCGCCAGCGCCGTCAGGCCCGTGCGGGGCGAAAAGCGCGGCACGCGGGAAAAGCCGCCGTCCACGACGACGCGCACGCCCTCGATGGTCAGGCTCGTCTCGGCGATAGAGGTGGCGAGGACGACTTTGCGCCCGCCCGGCGGCGCGGGCGCGAGGGCAGCGTTCTGCGCGTCCAGGTCGAGGTCGCCGTAGAGCAGATGCACCTGCACGCCGGGCGGCAGCGTACCCGCGAGGCGCGCCGCCACGCGCCGGATTTCGCCCACGCCGGGCAGAAACACGAGCACGTCGCCCCTGTGGCGCGCCAGGGCATCGCGGACGGCAGGGGGCACGAGCGTTTCCAGCCGCCGCGCCGCCTGCCGTTCCCCCGCCGCCGCGTGCCCCGCGTCGAGGTAGTGCGTCTCGACGGGAAACAGGCGCCCCTCGCTCTGCACGAAAGGCGCCTCGAACCACGCGGCCAGGCGGGCGGCGTCGAGCGTGGCACTCATCAGCACGAGGCGCAGGTCGGGCCTGAGTGCCGCCTGCACGTCGAGGGCGAGGGCGAGGCCCACGTCGGCCTGCAGGCTGCGCTCGTGGAACTCGTCGAACAGAATCGCGCCCACGCCCGCCAGCTCGGGGTCGGACTGGAGGAGGCGCGTCAGGATGCCCTCCGTCACCACTTCGACGCGCGTGCCCGGCCCCACGCGCGCTTCCATCCGGACGCGGTAGCCGACGGTCGCGCCCACGCGCTCGCCCAGCGTTTCGGCCATGCGGTGGGCGGCGGCGCGGGCCGCCAGCCGGCGCGGCGCCAGCACGACGATTTTGCGGCCCGCCAGCCACGGCGCCGCCAGCAGGGCAAGGGGCACGCGCGTGGTCTTGCCCGCGCCCGGCGGCGCTTCGAGCACGAGGCGCGCGTGGGCGCCGAGGGCCGCCAGCACGTCCGGCAGCACCTTTTCGATGGGAAGCGGGGCAGCGTTCATCGCGCCAATCTACCGCCGGAGGGCGCCGGATGTAACGGGCTTGCCCTTCCCCTTGTCATCATAAAACGACCACAGATTCGTGACAACCCCCGGCGGGGCGGGCCATACACCGGGCCTCTCTTCTACCCTCTCTTTCTATGCGCCGCGCCCTTTTTGCCCTTGCCGCCCTCTTTTTCTGCGCGGGGGCCTCGTTTGCCCAGCGCCCCGCCGGCGGCCCGCCCGGCAGCACGCCGCAGATGGCGCCGGGCGTCGTGAAAGGCACCGTCGTGGACGAAGGCGGCGCGCCCGTCATTTCGGCGACCGTCTCCGTGTGGAGCGCCCGCGATTCGAGCCTCGTCACGGGCGCCGTCACCAATGCCGACGGGCGCTTCGAGATCAGCGGCTTGCGGCCGGGCCAGTTTTACGTGCGCGTGTCGTTCGTGGGCTACAAGTCCGCCACCGTCGGCGGCGTGGCGCTGCGTCCGGGCGGCCTCGTGGCGGACGTGGGCACGGTCACGATTGCCGAAGACGCCGCCCTGCTGGGCGAGGTCGAAGTCGCCTCCGAGCGCGCCGCCGTCGAAGTGGGCATTGACCGGACGATTTACAACGTCGAGGACCAGGTCGTGGCCAAAACGGGCTCGGCGACGGATCTGCTGCAAACCGTGCCTTCCATCGAAGTGGATGCCGACGGCAACATCTCGCTGCGCGGCAACCAGAACGTCGCCATCCTCATCAACGGCAAGCCCTCGCCCGTGCGCGGCGAGTTTCTGGCGACGTTTCTGCGGCAGCTTCCCGGCGCCTCCATCGAGCGCGTCGAGGTCATCCCCAACCCCTCTGCCAAGTACGAGCCCGACGGCATGAGCGGCATCATCAACATCGTGCTCAAGGAATCCACCGACCTGGGCGTGGGCGGCGGCGTCATTCTGGGCGTGGGCAGCCGGGGCGACGGCAACGCCTCGACCAGCCTCACCTATGGCAAGGGCAAGTGGAACCTGGGCGCCAACTACGGCCTGCGCTACGACAAGCGCGCCCCCAGCGGCGACACGTACCGCCTGCTCTACGCGCCCGGGACGATTCTGGACGAAGACGAGACGGGCGACCGCACGGGCCTCTCGCACCTGCTCTCGACCAATGCCGACTACCAGCTCAGCCGCCAGAACTCCCTTTCGGCCACGGCCCTCGTGTCGGTGCGCGGCGGCGACCAGACGGAAAACAGCCTCTCGCGCCTCACCTTGCAGGACGGCACCGCCCTCGGCACGACCAGCTTTTCCAACGCCGAGGACGAAAACGGCTTCAACATGGACTACCGCGCGGGCTTCCGCCGCGTCATCGAAGCGTCGCGCCACGAACTCAACGTCGAGGGCCGCTACAACTACAGCCAGAACGAGGGGCTCGACACGTTTTCCCGGCTAGCCGCATCGCCCGGCGTGCAGCCGCTGGACGCGCCCGCCCCCGACCGCTACCGCAACAGGCAGGACGGCCACAACCAGGACTTCTCGTTTCAGGTGGATTACATGCGGCCCCTGGGCGACGAGGGCAAGCTGGAGGCCGGCTACAAAGGCGCCCTCGAAACCATCTACAGCGACTTCTACGCCGACACGCTCGTCGGCGGCGCCTACCAGCCCCTCGTGGCGCAGAACAACACGTTCGACTACGACCAGCTCGTCAACGCCGCCTACCTCATTTACGGGCGCACGCTGGGCAAATTCGCCACCCAGGTGGGCGTGCGCGCCGAGCAGGCCCGCACCCGCTTCGACCTGCTGAACGACGCTGCCGATGCGTACGACAACGACTACGTCAGCTTTTTCCCCAGCGCCTTCGTGACGTACGCGCCCCGCGAGGGCTCGACGTTCCGCCTTTCGTACTCGCGCCGCATCGAGCGGCCCCGCACGCGCGCCCTCAACCCCTTCGAGCGCCGCGATGCCAACAGCAGCTTTGTGGGCAACCCCGCCCTCAAGCCCGAATACACCGACGCGTATGAGGCGGGCTTTACCCAGTTCACGCGCAAGGCATCCCTTACCCTGACGCCCTTCTACCGCCGCACGACCGACGTGATCGAGCGGCTGCGCACCGAAGACCCCAACACGGGCTTCTCGACGCTGACGTTTGCCAACTTTGCCACGAGCGAGTCCTACGGCCTCGAAATCATCGGCACGCTGCGCGTGGGATCGGTCAACATGGTGCTGAGCGCGAATGGCAACCGCGTCGTCGCCGACGGCTCGAACGTGGGCGACAACCTCGCCAGCGATGCTTTCCAGTGGGGCGGGCGCGCAAACGTGTCGTGGACCGTCCGCCCCGGCCTCGACCTCCAGGCCTTCGGCTTCTACCGCGCCCCGACGGACGTGCCGCAGGGCCGCATCTCGAGCTTTTCGATGACCGACCTGTCGCTGCGGCAGCGCCTCATGGGCGAGCGCGCCAGCGTCAGCATCCGCGTCAGCGACGTGCTCGACCAGTCGGGCTTCCACTTCCAGACCGACAGCGCCATCGCCTACCAGGAAAGCTCGCGCCGCTGGGGCGGGCGCGCGGCCTACCTGACGTTTACCTACAACTTCGGCCAGCAGCCGCGCCAGAACAACCGCAACCGCGACCGCGGCGAGGGCGGCGGCGACTTCGACGACGTGGGCATTGGCACGCCGTGACGCGGGGCGCTACCGGGCCTCCAAAGGCCCGGCAACCCTGTACGCGCTGAGGACGATGCCGGACGGGAGGGCGTCCGTGCGGGCGAGTTCGAGGCGGCGCGCCGGCGTACCGTCGGCAAAAAACCGCTTTCCCGCGCCCAGCAGTACGGGATAGACGATCAGCAGGACTTCGTCCGCGAGCCCGTGTTCGAGCAGCGTCGAGGGCAGCGTGGCGCTTCCCGAGACGACGAGGTCGGGGCCGTCCTGCGCTTTGAGGCGCCGAACGTCCGCGACGAGGTCGGGGCCGAGCGTCTCGAACGGCCCCCACGCAAGCCCCTCCGGGCGGTGCGTGGCGACGAACTTCGTCGCCGCGTTGAGGCGGTCTGCAATCGGGCTGCGCGGCGCCACCGGCCAGTAACCCGACCAGCTATCGTAGGTGCGGCGGCCCAGCAGCAGGTCGAAGCGCTCGCCGTGCGCGGCCATGACGGCCTCCCGGCCCGCAGGCGTCCGGTAGGGTGCTGTCCAATCGCCGTAGCGAAAGCCGCCGTCGTCGCCGCTGACCTGGATCACCCCGTCCAGCGAGATGTGTTCGATGATTTTGAGCGTTCTCATACCGACCCCGATGGTAAACGTGGTGGGGCTGGCGAGAAGGTGGCGAGGGCCGGTGACCGCGCCCCGTCACACCCACGGCACCGGGTTGCCTGGCCCGCAAAGCCGCGCACCCGGGCACGCCGCCGACGTAGCGAGGTGTCCTCCCGCAGAGTGCCCGACGAGGACGACGCGGGTCAGGTCCAAGGGGTACTGGCCGGCGAGTGCACGGAGGTGATCTACGGCGCGTCCTACATCGAGATAGGTCTGCGGCCAGCCGCCGCCCCTGTTGCCCCTCGGCGGTATTCGATGTTCCAGCTCGCAATCCCCAGCTCCTTGAGCGCGTCGCCCATCGGTGCGAGATCCCGCAGCGTCGCGTAGGCGGCCTTGAAGCACCCGCCATGGACAAGGATGGCCACAGGATGCGGGCCTGGCCCTGTGGGCACCCGAAGTTCTCCGAACTGGTTCGGGTCGCTGCCGTAGGAAATGCGCCAGTCTGGCCTCTTACTCGGGAGCGCTTGGAACGCCTGCGGTGTCATCAGGCGAGTCGGACGCTCGATTGCAGTAGGTGACGGCACCGCGCACCCAGTACCGCCAGCGAGAGCAAGCAGTGCAACCAACATGCACCACGACTTCGAATCAATGGACCTCATCGAATGCCCTGTGACCTGAGTTGGCCATCTAACGATCGCGCTAAGCGGCCCGAAGCGAGCGGGCGAAGGCCGCTCGCGAAGGGTCCGTCTTCAGCGCACGGTTAGGCAGGCTACTCATGCCTTTTCGTCTATGACCGCGCAAGCAGAACGTGCGTGCGCATCGGGTACTTGAGTTCACCGTTTGCCACGTAAGGTTCGAGCATCGCGCTCACATGCTTAAGAAACTCGTCGCGCCCATTCTCGGGCAGAAGAGCCACAGCGTGCCGAGTGGAGGGTGAACCCAGGGTCATGCCGTCGATGAACGATTGTATGGACGCGAAGTGAGAGACTCCGTCCTCGGTGCGAAGTTCGATCGCAGAGAACCCTGCACGAGTAGCCGTGTCACGGATTTCCTCCGGGTCGGCAAACGAACATGCCCGCCTCGCCGCTGAAGCGTCGACCCCTTGACGCTCCAATGCTTGAACCACGGCGTAATGACCTTTGTTGTATTCGAGCGGTCCCCAAATGCTTGCCGCTAGCCGACCCGATGGCTTGAGCACGCGGTGGATCTCGGCGAGACCGGCCTGACGATCTGTAATGAACTGGAGGCCCTGGAGGCAAAGACAGAGACCAAACGTGGCGTTGTCGAATGGCATCTTGAGCGCGCTTGCGCAGTGCCACTCCATCGGAGTCCCGGTGCCCTGCGCCATGTTTCGTGCCACCTCGACGACGCCCGGATCAATGTCCAGACCCACCACTTTTCCAGCCGGGCCAACGCCACGCGCGGCAACTCTTGCCCCGACACCCGTGCCACATGCCACGTCCAGCACGTTCTCTCCCGGTTGCGGGGCAGCCAACCCCACCACAAGTTCTGTCCAGTGAGCGAACATCCCCGGGACCATGTGTTTCTCGTACGCCTCTGCAGTCGTCGTGTCGATCGGTTGGTTTGCTTGTGACATGTTCGCTATACCTCCCTTTTAGCGACTTGCCTGGACCGCCTGCCTAAC
>CBDUCD010000125.1:0-7872 GCA_965365535.1 uncultured Rhodothermales bacterium
TGTAGTACGAGCAGTTGTCGATGCCCCGGAACGAGAGCGTCGGCCCCATCTGCGAGCCCTCGCCCGTGTGGTTGTACACGACGTCGAGCAGCACCTCGAAGCCGGCGTCGTGGAGCGTGCGCACCATCGTCTTGAACTCGGCCACGGCGGCGGTGCCGCCTGCCGTGCTGTAGCGCGGCTCGGGGGCGAAAAACGAGAGCGTGTTGTAGCCCCAGTAGTTTTGCAGCCCCATGTCGTGCAGGCGCCGGTCGTGGACGTGCGCGTGGACGGGCAACAGCTGGATGGACGTGACGCCCAGCGCGCGCAGGTGGTCGAGCACGGGCTCGGTCGCCATGCCCAGGTACGTGCCCCGCAGCGCGGGCGGCACGTCGGGGTGCAGCATCGTCATGCCGCGCACGTGGGCTTCGTAGATGATGGTGTCGGAAAGCGGGATGCGCGGCGGGCGGTCGTCGCCCCACGCAAACGGCTCCTGGATCACGGCGCCGAGGGGCGCAAACGGCGCGCTGCTGGCGGTAGAGAACGACAGGTCTTCGAGCTTGTGGCCGATTTCGTAGCCGAACAGGCTGTCGTGCCAGCGCAGCGGCCGCCCGATGGCCTTGGCGTAAGGGTCGAGCAGGACTTTGTTGGGGTTGAAGCGGTGGCCGCGCTCGGGGGCGTACGGCCCCAGCACGTGGTAGCCGTACAGCTGTCCGGGCCGCACGTCGGGCAGGTAGCCGTGGAAAATGGGCCCCGTCCGCTCGCGCAGCGGGATGACGTGGGCCGGCGCGTGGTCGCCCGCCCGGTCGAACAGCAGGAGTTCGACGCCCTCGGCGTGCTGCGAGTAGATGGAGAAGTTGACGCCCATGCCGTCCCACGTGGCGCCAAGCGGGAAAGGCTGCCCGGCGTGCAGGCGCAGGCCGTCGGCGCGGCGCACGCTGCCGGCTTCGGAGGCGACGGGGGTGGCGAGGGGGTCAGTAACGGGGGGCGTCATACAAAAGAAAGGGGTGAAGGGGCACGTGAACGAGGACGCCGCCCGAGGGTTTGGTTTTCGCGCGCGCCGGGCGCAGTTTGCGGCGAGATTGCGCGGCACGCAAGCCCGGGCCAGGATCTTTTCGGCGCGCCACCGCTGAAAAGAGGCGTGGCAGCCCTCCGCGCCTGCCGCATCACCCATTCCGAGTCCATCCCGTTTCCCCATGCCCCTTTCCCTTTTCGACAACGACGTAGCCACGCTGGCGTGGAATCCGCCCTCGCCCGCCCCCCGCACCTGGTCGCGCGTGGTGCTGGCCACGCTCGCGCCCCACCTCGACGGTGGCCGCTGGCCCGTGCGCCGCAGCGTGGGCGAACCCCTCGAAGTCGTCGCCGGCTTTATCACCGACGGCCACGACCTCATCTCCGCCGAACTCGTCGTCACCCGCCCCGACGGCACGCACACCACGCGGCCCATGCCCTTGCGCTACAACGACGAGTACGTGGCGCGCTTCACCCCCGACACGCCCGGCGACTGGCAGTTCCGCGTGCGCGGCTGGCTCGACGCGTTCCGCACGTGGCAGGATCAGTTCCGCCGCCGCGTGGCCGGTGGCGAGGGCGACGCCCTCGTCGCGAGCGAGCTGCTCGACGCCGCCGCCCTGCTGCGCCGCCGCGCCGAGGGCGCCGGGGCTGCCGACAAAAAGCGCCTCGAAGCGTACGCGAAAAAGCTCGAAAAAGGCGACCGCGACGCGGCCCTCGACCCCGACCTCGCCCTGCTCGCCGCCCGCACCGACCCGCGCGACGGACTCGTCGAAAGCGCGCCGCAGCCCGTCGCCGTCGATCCCGAAAAGGCGCGGTTTGCGGCGTGGTACGAGTTTTTCCCCCGCTCCGCCGCCGACGAGCCCGGCGTCCACGGCACGCTCGACGACGCTGCCCGCCGCCTCGGACGCATCAAGGCGATGGGGTTCGACATCGTGTACCTGCCGCCCGTGCACCCCGTGGGCGTCGCGTACCGCAAAGGCAAGGACAACGCCCCCGAGGCCGCCCCGGGCGAGCCGGGCAGCCCGTGGGCCATCGGCGGCTTTCTGGAGGACGGCACGAAAGGCGGCCACAAAAGCGTCCACCCCGAGCTGGGCGGGATGCCCGCCTTCGAGCGCTTCATGGCCGAGGCGCGCAGCCAGGGGCTCGACGTTGCCCTCGACATCGCCTTCCAGTGCTCGCCCGACCACCCGTACGTCGAGGAGCATCCCGAGTGGTTCCGCCACCGCCCCGACGGCACCATCCGCTACGCCGAGAACCCGCCCAAAAAGTACCAGGACGTGTACCCGTTCGACTTCGAGTGCGAGGCGTGGCCCGCGCTCTGGAACGAACTGCGCAGCGTGTTCACCTTCTGGATCGACAGGGGCGTCAAGGTTTTCCGCGTAGATAACCCGCACACGAAGCCTTTCGCGTTCTGGGAATGGTGCCTGCGGACGCTGCGCGAAGACCACCCCGAACTCATTTTTCTGGCCGAGGCGTTTTCGCGTCCGCGCATCATGCGGGGGCTGGCGAAGATCGGCTTCAACAATTCGTACACGTATTTCGCCTGGCGGAATACGGCGAAAGAACTCCAGGAATATGGCGAGGAGTTGTTCACGACGGAAGTGGGCGAATACTTCCGCCCCAACTTCTGGCCCAACACGCCGGACATCTTCCACGAGGAGTTGGAGCACGGCGGGCGCCCGCTCCACATCGCCCGCTTTGTCGTGGCGGCCACGCTTTCGCCCGCGTACGGCATTTACGGCCCGCCCTACGAGCACGTCTTCACCAACAAGCACCCGCAGCGCGAGGAATACGCCGACAACGAGAAGTACGAAATCCGCACCTGGAACTGGGACGATCCCTACTCGCTCCAGCCGCTTTTCACGCGCGTCAACCAGATTCGCAATGCCGAGCCGGCGCTGCAGTTTGCGCGCAACGTGCAGTTTGTCGAGACGGGCAACCCGCACCTGCTGGCGTACCTGAAGTGGCACGAAAAGAGCCGCGTGCTCGTCGTCGTCAACCTCGACCCCTACAACGTGCAGGAAGGATGGCTGGCCTTTTCGCCCGGCGCGGTCGGACTCGAAGCCAGCGCGCCCTTCCGCGTGTACGACGCGCTGGGTGGCGAGACGTACCATTGGCAGGGCGACCGGCATTACGTCCGCCTCGACCCGCACGCCATGCCCGCGCACGTGTTCGTGCTGCACGGGCAGGAGGCGGCGCCCGTCGCCTCAGCGCCTGCCAGCGCGGGCGGGCATTGACGCTTCGCCTTTGATCGCCTAAAAAACCACGGTCATGTCTGCTGCTCTTGCCCGCAGAGGAACGCCTCTCGACGAATACCTCGCCCTCGAAGCCGCTGCTGTCGGGCAGAAGCCCAACCTCGAATACGACGGCAACGACATCGTGCTGATGGCGGGCGCGTCGGAGGCGCATTTCAAAATCGTAGCCAACCTGGGCGACGTGCTCCGACCGCAGTTCCGGCCCCGCGGCTGTACGTCCGGCGGCTCTGACCTGCGCGTCAAAACCGAGACGACGTACCGGTATCCTGATTACCTCGCCTACTGCCCGCCCGCCCACTTCACCAACGACCGCCCGCCGTCGCTGCTCAACCCCCTGCTGCTGGTCGAAGTGCTGTCCGAGACGACGACGGAGACGGACTTTACGCTCAAGCTGCAGGAGTACACGTCGGTTGAAAGCGTGCAGGAATACTGGATCGTCGGCGTAAGCCGGCCCGTCGTGTACCGCTACGTCCGAGCGCCCGAGGCGTGGCTGCTCTACGTCCACGATGGTCTGGAGGGGGCGTTCGAGAGTGCGGCACTGGCGATCAGCGTGAAGCTGGCCGACGTGTACGACGGCGTGGACTTCGCGCCGGCCTCAGCCGACGAGCCAGGCGTGGAGGGCGGGTAGGCCGGCAAACACGCGGGCGCCGGCCCCTTCGAGCACGTCGGCGGGGAACGACGTGGGCAGCGCGGCAACGTCGCACCCGGCGGCCCGCGCCGACGCGATGCCGCTGAGGGCGTCCTCGACGGCGAGGCACTGTTGGGGCGCCACGCCCAGCCGGGCGGCGGCCAGGAGGTAAGGCTCGGGCGCGGGCTTGGGCGCGGCCACGTCGTCCGCCGTGACGACCGTTCCAAAGGCGACGCCCAGGCGGGCGAGGATTTCGTCCACGAGCACGCGATCCGTCGAGGTGACGAGGGCCGTGGGAGTGCCGCGCGCGGCGAGGGCGTCGAGCAGGGCGCGGGCGCCGGGCAGGAGGGCCACGTCGGCGGCGAGTTCGCGGAACAGGGCCTGCTTGCGCGCCACCATCTGCGCGACGTCCAGCCGCCCGGGGCCGTAGCGGGCGCGCATGTCGGTGAAAACGGCGTGCGCCGGGCGCCCCTTGAAACCCACGTGTTCTTCGGGCGGCACGTCGAGTCCGCACTCGCGGAACAGGCGCGTGTTGGCGCCCACGTGCATCGCCTCCGAGTCTATCAGGGTGCCGTCCAGGTCGAACAGGACGGCAGCAAAAGGCGGCATCGTATTCAACGCCCGAAGCGCGTCAGGCGCGACCGCTCGAACACGCCTGCCGCCGGGCGGAACTGGCGCTCCTCGATCTCGAAGGCGTCGGGGGCGATGCGGATCTGGTTGTAGAAGTTGGTGCCCCGGTTGGTGGCGCGCCCCCGCGAACTCGTCGCCGTGCCGGCGCTGGCCACGACGAGGGCCTTTTCGTCCGGCGCCGCGCCCACCACTTCGAGGCGCTCGACGTGCGAGACGTGCAGGTGGCCGCACAGCACGAGGTCAACGCCCACGGCGCGGGCCTTTTCAAGCGTCCGCCGGGCGCGGTGCGCCACGTCGTGCGACTTGAGCGCGCCGATGCGGCTGAGCTGGTGGTGGACGACGAGGACTTTGAACGTGCCCTCGGGCTTCGACCCGAAAAACGGGCGGATGACGCCGCGCATCGTCTTGCCCACGCGCCCGCCCTTGCCCGTGCGCCCGTGCGCCGTGTTGAGGCCCAGCACGGCCAGCCCGTCGGCCTCGAACGTCGGCGTCAGGTCGGGCGTGATCATGCGGCGGTAGCGGCGGAGGGGCTGGAACACGCGCCGCACGGGATTCCACCACGGGTACACGTCGTGGTTGCCGGGCACCACGAGGACGGGCGCCGCGAAGCGGTCGAGCATGGCGCGCGCGGCCCGAAACTCGTGGTGCCGCGCCCGCTGCGTCAGGTCGCCCGAGACGGCCACGAGCGAGGGCGCAAACGCGTTGATCTCCTCGACCAGCACATCTACGATCTCCGGCTGCGTGATTTTGCCGAAGTGAATGTCGGAGATGTGCGCGATGCGGTGGATGTTGGTCATTGGTCTTTCGTCATTTGTCACTGGCGTTCTCGAATAGCCGATGACCGGGGACAAATGACGACCTCCTCACAGCAGCATCGTGACGGGGTTTTCGAGAAAGCCTTTGACCGTATTCAGAAACGCCGCGCCCGCCGCGCCATCAACGACGCGGTGGTCGCACGAGAGGGTGATTTTCATGCGCTTGCCCGGCACCACGGCGCCGCCTTTCACGACGGCCTCGTCGCGGATGGCGCCGATGGCGAGGATGCAGGCGTTGGGCGGGTTGATGATGGCCGTGAACGACTCGATGCCGAACATGCCCAGGTTGCTCGTCGTGAAGGTGGCGCCCTCGTACTCCTCGGGCTGCAGCTTGCGGTCGCGGGCGCGCGTTGCCAGGTCGCGCGTCTCGGCGGCGATCTGCGAAAGCCCCTTGGCGTCGGCGTTGCGGATGACGGGCGTGATGAGGCCCTCGTCCATCGCCACGGCAATGGCGACGTGGGCGGCCTGGTGGAAGCGCAGCTCGCCCTCGTTTTCGAGGTACGACGCGTTCACGTACGGGTGCTGCTTCAGCGCCACGGCGCACGCCTTGGTGACGAGGTCGTTGAAGGATATTTTGGCCTTGCCGGCTTTCTCGGCGAGGGCGTTCAGATCCTGCCGGAAGCTTGTGGCGGCCTCCATGTCCACGTCGAGGGCGAGGTAGAAGTGCGGCGCGGTGAACTTGCTCTGCGACAGGCGCCGGGCGATGGCCTTGCGCATCTGCGAGATGGGCTGCGCGCGGTACTGCCCGTCGGCGAGGGCGGGCGCGGCGGCAGGCTGGGGCTTCTTGGTTTCGGGCTGCGCCGCCGGCTGGGCCTGCGGTTGCGCCTGGGGCGCGGGCTGCGCCACGGCGGCCTCCACGTCGCGCCGCACGATGCGGCCCTCGGGGCCAGACCCCTGCACGCCCGACAGCTCCAGCCCGTGCTCGCTGGCCAGGCGGCGGGCCAGGGGCGACGCCTTGACGCGGCCACCGTCCGCGGCGGGCGCGGCGGCAGGCGCGGCGGCGACGGGCGCGGGCGTCCGGGCGCCATCGCCCGTCGGCACGGCGGAAGGCGCGGCAAGCGGCTCGCCTTTTTCACTCCGGCTCGTGGGCGTCGCCTGCCCCTCGACGCGGTCGGCCTGGGCGGGCGTCTGCGGCGGCGCGGGCGTGGCGGCCTCGGCAGCCTGCCCCGTCTTGCCGCCGTTGTACTTCGCCAGAATCGCCGAGATGTCCTCGCCCTGCTGGCCCAGCACGGCAATCAGCCCGCCGATGGGCACGGCGGCGCCTTCGTCAATCATGCGCTTGAGCAGCACGCCGTCGTCGTACACCTCCAGGTCCATCGTCGCCTTGTCGGTTTCGACCTGGGCGATCACGTCGCCGCTCGACACGGCATCGCCTTCCTGCGCCATCCACGCCGAGAGTACGCCCTCGGTCATGGTGTCGCTCATTTTGGGCATCTCAACGGGTATGGCCATGGGGAATGGTTGGTAGTTGGTTGTGGGTTGCAGGTAGAGGATCGCGCTCACCCCTCACGCATCGTCCGTCTTTTTCGACCTATAACGAGTGCGCCGAGCGAGTGAACGACAAACCACCCACTAATTGGCGTACATCACCGACTTTGCCGCTTCGATGACTTCTTTCGTCTGCGGCATGTAATAGGCGATGAGGTTTTTGGCGTAGGGCGCGGGGAAATCCTTGGCCGTCACGCGCAGGATGGGCGCGTCGAGGTAGTCGAAAACGCGCTCCTGCACCTGGTACGTCACCTCGGAGGCGACGGACGCGAACGGGTTGGACTCGTCCACGATGACGAGCCGGTTGGTCTTTTTGACCGACGCGGCAACCGTCTCGATGTCGAACGGGCGGATGGTGCGCGGGTCAATGACTTCGGCGGAGATGCCGTCCTTGGCCAGCTCGTCGGCGGCTTCGATGGCGCGCCAGTAGCTTTTGTTGTGCGCCACAATGGTCACGTCCGTGCCCTCGCGCGCAATGCGGGCCTTGCCGATGGGAATCAGCCGGTCGGCGCCCAGTTCGACCTCGCCTTTCAGGCCGAACATCAGCTCGGACTCGAGAAACACGACGGGGTCGTCGTCGCGGATGGCGCTTTTGAGCAGGCCGTAGGCGTCGTCGGGGTTGGAGATCGAGATGACCTTGAGGCCCGGCACGGTCGCGTAGATGCTTTCGACCGACGTGTTGTGCGTGGCGGCCAGCTGCCCGGCAGCGCCGTTGGCACCGCGAAACACGATAGGCACCTTGAACTGCCCGCCACTCATCGAGTGGATTTTCGCCGCGTTGTTGATGATCTGGTCAAAGGCGACAAACGAGAAGTTCCACGTCATGAACTCGATGATGGGACGCAGCCCGTTCATCGCCGCGCCGATGCCGAGTCCTGAAAAGCCGTTCTCGGAGATGGGCGTATCTATGACGCGTTTGGGGCCGAATTTCTCCAGCATCCCTTCACTTACTTTGTAGGCGCCGTTGTATTCGGCCACTTCCTCGCCCATGAGGAAGACGGTTTCGTCGCGCTCCATCTCCTCCGTCATAGCGGCGCGGAGGGCTTCTCGAAGTTGTAGTTCTGGCATT